>CALANC010000420.1 GCA_937925895.1 uncultured Desulfobacterales bacterium | reverse complement strand
CTTAAAAATGGGTAATGTGTTCGCCATGACCCATGAGTATGAAATTGAGGCCGCTGAAAAAATAAAAAAATTAACGGGTGTTGATCTGGTAAGATACGCAAATTCCGGAACAGAAGCCACCATGCATGCCATCCGAATTGCAAGAGCGTTTACCGGTAGGGATAAGGTTATCAAGTTTGAGGGAACCTATCATGGTCTCCACGACTGCGTCATGTGGAGCACCTGGCCTCCGTTTGAAGCAGTAGGGTATAGAAATTCCCCCGTTCCCATCCCTCAGGGTTCCGGTGTTCCCCAGATGATCAGTGAATTGGTGATTCTGGTTCCCTTCAACGACGAGGAACTTCTGGAGCAAAAGGTAAAGGCAAACTGGGGGAATGTGGCCTGTATTATCATGGAGCCGGTGATGGGAAATTGCGCCTCGATTATGCCCAAAGAAGGATATCTGGAGTTCGTGCGCAAGCTTTGCGATCAATATGGAATCGCGTTGATTTTCGATGAGATCAAAACCGGTTTTCGAATCGCTAAAGGCGGGGCTCAAGAATATTTTAATGTTAAAGCGGATCTTGTAACCTACGCCAAAGCGCTTGGTAATGGATTCCCCATCGCGGCAATCGGCGGAAGAAAAGATATGATGGAGGGGCTTTTACATTCCAATATAGTGCAAGGTGGGACCTATACGGGAAATGCAGTTGCCACAGCAGCTGCGTGTGCCACCCTTGATGAAATTGACCAGGGAGCTCTGAACAACGTCGAGGCGCATGGTGAAAAACTGAAAACTGGAATTACTGAAATCCTACAAGAAAGAGGAATTCCCGGTTTTGTGCAAGGTCCATCGGCCATGCCCGCCGTGGTTCTCAGCGAAAAAGAAGTTATATACGATTTCCGAGACATGCAAGCCGCAGATACAAATAGCTATAAAAAAATAATTTGGAAACTTTTCCAAAAAGGCGTTATGCCGGATACCGGTGTCCATGAACCTTGGTTTATTTCAGCTTCTCATACGGATAGCGATGCCGATTTTGCCCTCGAAGCGTTTGATGAAGCTCTCAAAGAAGTTGTTGGGTAATATTTCCATTTATACAAGGAGGCTGAACAAAAATGAAGAAAGACCCTGCAACCGATACTGAAGTGAAGACAGGTTGGGGATTAAAAACATTTTCACGGGATGCTCTGGACAAAATTCATACTGCCACATTGGATGTATTGCGATCAACAGGGGTTAGAGCGGACTGCAATGAGGCCTTAGATATCCCGGAGAAAGGCGGCTGCCGGGAGGCCGGATTTTGTAAAGGAGGCCCAGGCCTATCGGACCGGCTTACGTATAAACTTGTCGCGCTCGGACCGCTACTGTTTAACCGACAGGATTTCGATGTGGTGTTCAGCAAAGATGCAGTGATTCACATTGAGGATAAAGAACCTTTGCTTGCAGATATCTTCCGAATACTTCAACCGGGTGGTCAAACCTTCAAAATAAGAAGACGCGTCAGTTAAAGCATCGAACACAGGAGTTGGGGAATAGAAGGGGTGAATGTTACCGACATTAGGGACCTTTATCTGTTGGGGATCGTGGAGTTTTATCCCTAAAATTGCCACCAAATACGTTGATCCCAAGAGTGCCATCCAACTCGAAAGGAAAAGAAATGAATAACACTCGTATTCAAAGATTCATGGGTTCTCTTGACGCTATAGAGAATGCAGATATTGTTATAGCAGGCTTTCCATATGATGGTACCGCTACTTTTCGAGCTGGAGCCCGTTTTGCCTCCAGAGAAATCAGAGCCTATTCCAGTCAAGCCCTTGAAACTTTTTCATTCTATTTTGGCACCGGACTTGATGAAGTAAAATTTTTTGATGCCGGTGATATGGAAGTCATGTTGGGTAATCCAGCCCCAATGGTAGAAAATGTCAAGGACACCGCCTCCATATTCTTAAAAAATAGCCGAAAGCTTGTCGGTATCGGCGGGGAGCATCTGATAACCTACCCTCTCTTCATGGCTGCACAAAAAAAGCATCCGGGCCTTTCCATGCTCCATCTGGATGCGCATGCCGATCTGGCCGAGGAGATGTTTGGTGAAAGATTAAGCCACGGCACCGTGATGTACCTTTGCCTTCAACATGGGCTCCAAAAGCTTATTCAATTCGGAATCCGCAGCGGCTCGAAACAAGAATATTTGATGCGTGAATCGGATTCTAGAATTATCCCTGCGGCGACTATCGAACAGATTAACGAAGCAATTCAGGAGGGCGAGAAAATATATCTATCGCTTGATGTTGATTTCTTCGACCCGGGGTTCTTCCCCGGGACCGGAACGCCGGAAGCCGGCGGTGCATCATTTGATGACTACATTCGCATATTGAATTTGCTGAAACAGAAGAAAGTGGACATTATCGGCGCCGATATTGTCGAACTCGCTCCCGAGCTGGATCAAAGCAGGGCTTCGACCATATTTGCCGGAAAGTTGCTGAGGGAAACACTGATCTGCATGGGTGATTAAGGCGCGGTGCTGATCCATCGAACAGTATTGGGCACGAAATTGAGAGGAGGTGTCGTTGTGCAAAAAGGAGAAGATCAAAAACATGTTGTAGTGCTTTTAGGGAGTCCCCGGAAAAAAGGGAACAGCACCGTTCTGGCCAAACAGATCATTCACGGTGTTGAATCCGTAGGCGCCAAAGTGGAGACGGTTTACCTGAATGGACTGAATATAAAGCCCTGTCAGGGGTGCTACGCCTGCAAGAAGAAAAACAGCACCGGCTGTGCTGTGGATGATGACATGCAGTCTCTTTATCCGAAGTTGATTGAATCAGATGCATGGGTCATTGCCAGTCCGGTATACTGGTTCAGCATGTCGGCCCAGACCAAAATATTTATGGACCGCTGCTTTGCCTTGTGGAATGAAGATTCGGAAATAAGTCCCATTTACAGAAAGCGAATCGCTATAGCCATGAGCTACGGTGACAGCGATCCATTCAATTCAGGCTGCGTGAATGCTTTGCGCAGTTTCCAGGATGCTTACCGCTACGCTGGAGCGAGAATTGTCGGCATGGTTTACGGCAGCGCCGAGGAACCTGGTGAGATTGGGTCAAATGCTGAGCTGATGGCTCAGGCCGAAGAATTAGGTAAAAAACTAATAATCAGCTAGATTCTTTTCGATCCGTGAACACAGCCAATAAACAAGAATC
>CALANC010000419.1 GCA_937925895.1 uncultured Desulfobacterales bacterium | reverse complement strand
ATCAAAGGCATCTTTTACCGTCACCAATTTTTCTGCTTCTTCATCCGGGATCTCAACGTCGAACTCCTCTTCCATCGACATGATCAGCTCGACAAGATCCAGTGAATCCGCACCCAGGTCGTCAACGAATGATGCCTCAGGAACAACCTCTTCCAGGTCAACGCTGAGCTTGTCAGCAATAATTTTTTTAACTTTATCCTCAATGGACATTCAGTTTACCTCCTTTAATAGATATTATTAATACATTCCACCACTCACATGGATTACCTGACCTGTGATGTAAGATGCACTTTCAGAAGCCAGAAAAGCAACCGTTGCCGCAATATCTTCGGGTTGCCCCGCACGTCCCAGGGGGACCTGACTCAGCATTGCATTCCTTGCTTTTTCCGACAGCGCCGCCGTCATGTCTGTTTCGATAAAACCCGGTGCAATTGCATTGACCGTAATACCACGGGGGGCAAGTTCTTTGGCAGCTGTTTTTGTGAGCCCGATTAGGCCCGCCTTTGAAGCTGAATAATTTGCCTGTCCCACATTGCCGGTTACGCCGACAACCGACGCCATATTAATAATACGGCCATAACGCTGCTGCATCATGACTTTGGAAACAATTTTTGTGCAAGTGAATGCACCTTTTAAGTTTATATCTAAGACAGCATCCCAGTCCTGTTCTTTCATGCGCACCAAAAGCCCGTCTTTGGTGATACCGGCATTGTTTACCAGAACGTCTATCCGTTTGGTTTTGTCGATTATCTCTTTAAAAAAGTTAACAACTTCATTTTCTTTTGCAATGTTAACACTTTTGCTTGTCGCAGAACCTTGTGCTTGGGCAACAAGTTTTTCGGTTTCAGCAGCAGCAGCGGCTTCGGCATCGGGATCATTTGGAGAAAAATAATTAAAATAGATGCTGCTGTCTGGCGCTGCCAATGCGATACAGATAGCCCTGCCGATTCCTCTCGACCCCCCAGTAACGACAACAATACGTTGTTTTTGTTCCGTCATGATTACCTCGCAAACAATATGTCCGCAGCTTTATCCATGTCATTTATTATATTTAGACTGCTACAAGCCAGTCGCTGATAAGATTTACTTTCCATAAAATCAGCAGCAGCTTTTTCATCAAATAAACCCGTACCCATGAGAATGGACAGCGCGTTCCTTATAACCAGCTGTGCGACTTCGTCGGCAAATATTCTAGACATAATTTTGATTTTATCGGCGTCGGGATTTTTTTCCCGGGTGAGGGTGACGGCCTTTCGAGCCAGACTTGAACCGACTTCAACATGGGTCATCATATCTGCCAAGGAGAACATAACATGCTGTTTACGGGTAAGCCGGTTGTCATGAGCCAGCATGATCATGTCATTAAGAATCCCGGCTGCGATTCCATAGAGGATGCATCCGGCGTCATCAACGACATTGTTCAACGTTTCCATCTCATCGGCAATGGATTTGTAGAAACCCCCTTTGGTCTTGCGTGTGTCTTTCCATCGTAGGGTACTGATGATGCTCTGTTGAATTTCACTGGTTCCTTCGTAGATGCAGGTGATTTTCACATCTCTTTTTATCTTTTCCACTTCAAACTCGGTAATATAGCCATATCCGCCGAGGGCCTGGATGGCATCGTCGGCGGCGCTGTTGGCTGCTTCAGTAGAAAATAACTTGGCTATGGAGCCCTCAACATGCAAATCCTTTTCACCGGAATCCAATCTCAAGGCAATGTCGTCCAGATAGGCCATTGCAGCTTCAAATCTTACGGCATGTGGAACTACGAGCTTGTGGGTGTAACCCTGCTTTTCGGAGAGTGGAGAGCCGAACTGGATCCGTTCTTGGGCATATGGAATGACAATCTCAAGGGCTGCCTCAAAAGCGCCTAAGGCCATGGCAGCTACCATCAACCGGGTGTATCCAAACACCTTGTTGGCTTGCTTCATACCCTTTCCGGGCACGCCGCCAATGAGATTGTCTATGGGAACGAAAACATTTGTTAGAGAGAGTGGAGATGTGTTTGAGGCACGAATTCCGTGTTTTTCTTCACCCTTGCCAGGAACAAACCCCGGTGTTCCCTTTTCTACGACGAAAAATGACGGCCCCTCCGGAGTATTTGCAAGAAGCGTAACAAAATCGGCATAACCTCCGGTGGAGATAAATTGCTTGGTTCCATTAAGGGTGTATCCCGTTATTTCACCGGCATCATTTTTCACCGGCTCCGCTTTTGTTTTTAAAGCTGCCAGGTTGCTACCTGCACCGGGTTCTGTCACAGCATAGGCTACGAGAGAATTCCCTTCTGCAATGGCACCGAGCCAATTTTCTTTTTGTTCCTTGGTTCCTCCAACAAGCAATGGGTCAGCACCAAGCTGAATAGAAAAAAAAGCTGTCCCAATGCCCAAGCAAATTTTGCACAATTCCTGTATCACCGCAAGGCAGTCACGGGTACCTCCCCCCATTCCTCCATAGGCTTCAGGAATAAAAAGCAGCTGCAGGCCGATTTCAGGGCCTAACATTTCACGAAGGGTATCTTCCGGGAAAAATTCGTTTTTGTCATATTCAAGAATCTTATCACGGGTTAGCAGACGATCTTTAAGCTGTCTGACGGTCTCTATAACCATCTGTCTCGACTCTAAGTCTAATCCTTTTTCCACCGGTATCGCATCGTTTACAGATGATGTCATCTAATTGGTTTCCTTTTCGTTTTCACTTAAATATTGAATTGCAGCAGGACTACAGGGATCTCTTCAATTGCCATCTGATTTTTGTGAAAAAAATTCAGATCATGTATGGTTTTAAGATTGGCTTCACTGCATGGGAGGCAGGCGTTCAAATCTGCCGCCGTCATCAGATGGTGTTTCCTTATTTATGGTTCTTTGACTTACATCCTTTATAAATTGTCATAGGCGCAAGTAATTTTATACAGTAACATGCTGAAATATATATAAAAAATATAATTTAACGGCCTTATTAATGTTTGCGATTCTAGTAATTTAAAGAAAAAGGATTGTCAAGGATTTTAATAAAAGTTTTTTTATTTTGTTTTCTTTTATGATGATCGTCTCATCGGTTTAATGATAAGCAACGGGAAGGAAAACGTATAAACATCTGAATTTTCATCTATAAATCAAGTTTCATTTTCGTCTATTTTAATTGTTAAGTGAAGCGTGTGGTTTAACGACTGTTTTTTTTGAAAACTGGTAAGGATCTGCCGGTGATTTTTTCAATGTTTTACTCATAACTAGTCTCCCGAATGAGCAATAGACTAGATACCAGGGATCAAAACGACCAAAGGGAAAGTCGAAGAATACCCCTGCATTTTTTTGTTTCCTTGCCATAGACGGGTAAGTGAAGAAGATGGAAGGGTAGCGGCGGATTATTAGTTTGGATCATCTGCCGATTAGTTGTAGCCAATCAAGGCAAGACAAGTGAAAAATCATCAAGTGAGTCAGTGTGCTCCCAGAGGATTCAAGGGGTCAAGGATCCAAGGGTTCGAGTGAAATGCTAAAAAATTACAAACACTTGAATCCTTGGACCCTCTTCTCCAACTAAATTGGAGAAGAACCATCAGTTTTATCTTGACTCACTCGTTGCTTTTGTGTATCTGAAAACCTTCAATGAGGGATCGTCTAGCGGCAGGACGACGGGTTCTGGCCCCGTTAACCCAGGTTCGAATCCTGGTCCCTCAGCCAAGCAAACTCAAAGGGTTGCAGCAATCAATCTGCAACCCTTTTTATTTTTCTAACCCATTTCTAACATAAAGCGAGAATTCTTTTCACTCATTTTCCAATTTTTTTAAATCGTGTCTTGAATTTGGATTTGCTTCAATTATTTATCCCTTTATCACCCGAGATCAAGAGACTCCAAAGCCCGCCTGATTGTAGTTTTTAAAATAACATTCTCC
>CALANC010000418.1 GCA_937925895.1 uncultured Desulfobacterales bacterium | reverse complement strand
AGATGAAGCGGAACTGCGAGAGGAGGTCATGAGGTTAAAATAATAGGTTCTACCATCCCCTTTGAGACGGAGACCTATGGTGTCGTATCCATTAATATTAAGATCTCTGGGTTTTGTCCGAATGGATGCAAAGCCGCCGTTATTTTCCAGTGATAAACGGCCGGAAAACTCAAGTGTTTTGTCATCAGTAATACGAAATTGTCCCTCTGAAATACCGCCCATAACATTGTCATTCACTGAAATCCATTGATCTGCAACGGATTCTTCAGAAAAATCGAATAATGGTTTGCCAGCTGTCTCAGAGGCTGTAGCCGTAAATAGAAAACCAAAAAATAAGGTGCACAATGCGAGTTGTGATAAGTGCCATCGGTTTATGATGCTCATATTAATATCCCATCAAAAGCGTTGTTTCGTATTATTTATAGAGTTTTATTTTAATATACTGAACAGACCGTCTCAATTTCTCTGCTAATAGGACTGGAAGTCTGATAACACACTTCCAGTGTGACAATTAGCTTGCTCTTTTTACGGGCTGTTTGCTATGTAATCTCTCCTGGTAAAATGTCTGGGAATAATATCGTGGCGATCAAGCCGGAATCAGGTTGAATTTGTACAACAATAAATCTCTGTCCCGAAAGCCGAGAGTTAGGGATCCAATCCCAATTGCCATCGGCGTCCAGATCAGCCATGTTAAAATCACCGGCAAGCGCAATGTTCCCGACAATCAAATTGTGCTGCTCTAATAGTGCTTAAAAGATAGACTACTTTTTGCTGCCGCAACACTTTGTCGGGTCATTGCCACAGCACTTAGCCACTTTGGCCTCGGCAGCCTTTTTGCCGCAACACTTTGAGGGATCGCTGCCGCAACATTTTGCGACCTCTCCATGACTGTGGGAATGCGCGGCCTCGGCCGAAACACAGCACCCTTTAGCGCCGGGCTGACCACAACAGGCGGTTTTTGATTCATTATTGCAACCGCTTAATAGGAACATAAGCCCTACAACCGCAAAAACTGACAACAAAAACGTCACTTTAGAAACTCTAGACATGGTTTTTCCCTTTCAACAAAATTTAGAATTTAGGAGGTTGTTCTGATCCCGATGACCGACTTTTTAGGTGAAACTGCGTCATCGTCGTAGATAGTGATGTGGACAAGGTCTTTTAAAAGGCCGTTAAGAAATGCTGATTTTAGCTTTCTCCGGTTCATTATTGGGCCGTGCTTACTCAATAACAAAGTTGGTTCTTGCCAAGCAATAAGTCTTAAGATGATTATATTTTATCAACAACTTGGAATAATACAACAAAATTAGGGTCTAAATGCTATAAAATTTAAAACAATGTTCTGAATCATAGAAGGATATACCCGAAATTATAAGTCAAGTGTTTGCCGCTAATTAATGCCCTTATGGAACTCAAGCAGGTATTTCAAGTCGTCTGAACCCTGACAACCGGGTCTTTTCTATAAAATGTGTCAGAAATAAGTCTCAAAAAAAGATAAATCTTGACCGTAAAGCTGAATTTATTAAAATTATTTTTTTGAACGAGCAGATTAATGTTTCGTAAACAGTTGAGTCGTAAATCTGTATTATATCAAAGGAAATGAAAAATGGATGAAAACAAAATAGAACACAATGCTGCGTGTCAGAGTGAAGATCATAACACCCATCTTTGTCATCTTATGTATGAGGGATTTCATTTCTCAAATCCTCAGGGATACAAAGAAATCGTTCAACATGCCCAATTTCGATGTCAGAACTGTGGGCGGACGGCGAAAAATAATTCACAACTCTGTAATCCTGTCAGTTTATAAAATCTTAAAAAGCTCAGTTCGTCCTGAGGTTAAGAATCCAAAATCAATTATAATTTTGGATTTGGAGCAGAATTTATCAGGAGAAACAATGCATAGTAAGCATCCGGAGCACAATAAGGAATGTAAAAGCGACGAGCATACCAAACACTTATGTTATTTCGTGTCTTATGGCTACCATGCCGACAATCCGGAAGAGTACAAGAACCTGCTTGAAGGGCCCAGATTTTAATGTCATTTCTGCAACCGGACCGCTCATGCGGCTGAAAGTCTGTGTATGCCGATGGACTTGTGATCGAACTTCCAAGTAAAACAGGCATATTTGCAAAGAGGACCAGATGAAAAAAAGAGCATACGCAAAGAATTCTACGATATGTTTGGCAGTATTGTTTTCTCTGTCATTCGCATGGGCCCATCAGCCTCGCTTAGTGGGTAGCGAAACAGAGATCATGGTGACCCTGCCGGAAATCTCCAAAGCCTATTACGGTCAACTTGATGGTACGCCGGCCACTTATCTCATTGAAGCTGATGCTGATTTTCGCCTGTATGTAAACATCCTGGTCCCAGATATTGAAGGCATCGAAAAAGATGTTTCCGTAAAAATCCTCAAGCAGGGCACGGTTATTTCGCACCTTGACGGCAGCCACCATGACTGGGAAACCTTTTTCGAACCGTATGCGGGTGATCACTATTTCAAGGGCCCTGAATACGTCCAAGCGCAGGGCCCGGGATCGTATCAGCTGCAGGTCTACAGCCCCGACAACAAAGGCAAGTATGTCCTAGCTGTCGGCGACAAGGAGGCATTTCCTTTTGGCGAATTAGTCCGGACTTACTGGGTGCTGCCGCGTCTGAAGTCGGAGTTTTTCGGAAAAAGCCCTTTGACTGCTTTTTCAAACAGAATGGGGATTTTTTTGGTGATGATGTTACTTCTAATGATTCTAATTGCAACGTTGCTTTACTTAGGCATTAAATACATCAGGAAACGGCGGCATCGGATCAAACAAATCTGAATAATAAATCAAATGGAAAGGTAGGAAAATGAGCTTAAATGAATACTTTGAGAATACAAAAGGAACAGGCGTTCTAGCCACAGCGGATGAGAATGGCAATGTTGATGTTGCGATTTATGCCAGGCCACATTGTCAAGATGAAAAGACCGTCGC
>CALANC010000417.1 GCA_937925895.1 uncultured Desulfobacterales bacterium | reverse complement strand
CACAGAGATTGGACAAAAGGGGGTGTTTTAAAGTGGTCTCAATAATAAATTTAGGAGGTGTAGACAATGCCACAAATTAAAGCAATTTTTTTCGATCAGGACGGCGTGATCATCGACACGGAAAAAGATGGTCACCGGGTTGCGTTCAATGAAATGTTTAAAGAGTTTGGTTACGACTTTCAATGGGATGTAAACAAATATCATGAACTTCTTGAGACTTCCGGCGGAAAAGAACGGATGCGGGTATATTTTAATGAAGTGGGTATTTTCCCCGGTGAGTCAGAGGAAGAAGAAACGGCGCTGTTGTTAAAACTCCATAAAAGAAAGACGGAGATATTTATCGGCCTGATCGAAAGCGGTAAACTCCCGTTGCGCACCGGCGTTAGACGGTTGATGCAGGAAGCCTTGGCACACAATCTAATTTTGGGTGTGTGCACCACTGCCAATGAAAGATCGGCAAACGCTATTGCCAGGGGAATGCTCAAGGACATAGATTTTGAATTTGTCCTGGCCGGGGACATTGTCAGCAAGAAAAAACCGGATCCTGAAATTTATCTTCTTGCCCTCGAAAGAACCGGGCTTCGGCCGGATGAGTGTATCGTGATTGAGGATTCGAGAAACGGCATGCTGGCTGCAAAGGAAGCCGGCCTGTTTATTGTCGCCACCACAAACATCTATACCGAAAATGAGGATTTGAGCGAGTCTGATATTGTGGTGACCAGCCTGGGCGATCCTGATGGTAAAAAGGGGGTTTTGAAACAAGCGGATGAAAAACTTGAATATGATGGTGTTCTTAAAGTTGAGCAATTGATAAAATACTTTTCTTAACATGAGGAGGTGGCTTGATGGCAATTAATTACCAATACGCCAATTTGTTAAGTGCAGGCAGTTTTGGACTAAATGTGCTCAGCCCGGATGATATCGAGATGATTCATTTGACCACCCTCGATGTGCTTTGGAATATCGGCCTGAAAGTAATGAGCCCCAATGCGAGAGTTATCTTCGGAGACAGCGGCTGTGCCGTTGATGAAACGAACGAGATTGTGAAGATTCCCCCTCATCTGGTGGAAGACGCCATTCAATCGACACCGGCAACCTATCGTGCCCACGCCATAAATCCTGAAAACGATTACGTGGCAGGGGGAAAAAAAACAGGGTTTGTCAATTTCGGTGAATCCGCGCAACTGATCGACCCGGTGACCCGAAAATTACGCGATGCAACCAAAAAAGATGTGGATGATACGATTCGCTTTATCGACACGCTGGAAAATATTGTTGGTTGGGAAAGACCGCTTACAGCTCTTGACGTGGACGAGGACATGGCCAGCATATACAATACTTATTCCTTTTTTAAGCATTCATCAAAGCACGGTTTTTTGGGAATTTATTCGGTCGAGCATTTTAAGGCCGCGGTAAAAATGGGCGCCGTCGTTGCCGGCGGGGAAGATAAATTGAGCCAGGCGCCGTTGTTTACCGGCTCTGCTGATCCGGTTAGTCCGCTTGTGCTGACGGAAGAGGCAACAGACGTGTTAATCGAATCATGCAAATTCGGTGCGCCTATCAAAATAAATGGATTGGGGTTGTGCGGTGCTACCACATGTGTGAATCTTGAAAGCACACTGGTAACTCACAATGCGGAAGTGTTGGGCTCCATTACTCTCGGCCAGCTGGTCCGAAAAGGTGCTCCCATGGTCTACGGAAGCTCGACCAGCATCATGGACTTGAGAACGACGCTGGCTTCTATGGGCGCTCCGGAAATGGCCATGCTCAGCGCGGCGGTGGCAAAGCTGGCCCAGTTTTACAAGATACCCTCGTGGGTAGGCGGCGGTTAGGTTGACAGCAAAATGATTGACGTCCAGTCAGGCCACGAGTTTACCCTGACCGCCCTTATACCAGCGTTGGCAGGTGCCAACATGATTTACGGGGTCGGGATGCTCGACAGCGCTTTGGCTTGGGATTATGCCTCAGCATTGCTGCAGAATGAGTTCCTGGATATGATTCTAAAGGTGGTCAACGGCATTCAGGTTTCAGAGAAGAACATCGCTTTAGATGTGATTAAAGAGGTGGGGCCGGCGGGAGAATTCATTACCCATGAGCACACGTTTGATAATTTCAAAAAAATGTCGACACCAAGACTCATGAACAGGGACAGCAGAGAGGAATGGGAAGCCGCAGGATCGCCGGACATCGTTGAGCTGGCTTATGAAAAATCCATGGACATCCTCAATGAATCCAAGCCTGAGCCGCGTTCAGAGGCAGTAGATAAAGAACTCGACAGCATCTATGCGGAGTTTGAGGCGGCGGTTGCAGAACGTAAAGCCAAACAGACCGGCCGCAAATAACCGGTGAGGTCTGGGATTTAAGGACTTAGGACTTGGGGTACGTCCGTGACATATTGACATGAATGAACTGGTCAACCCGTTTGCTCGTTGATCCGGGTTAGCATCGCTCAACTATCTTTATTAATTCCTCAAAGTCTTGGACAATGTGATCTGCGCCTGCTTTTTCCAGGTCTTTTCTCAGATGGTCTTTGTCTGATGCTGAGATGAGAATGCCGATACCAACAAATTTGGACCTTGATCTTGACGCCGCCTCCATGTCGTCAGGCATGTCCCCGATGTAATAATATTTGGAAAAAGAACGATTGTGGGCCTGACTGACGGCATCAAGCATAAAAGGATTTGGTTTGCTGAGAGAAACCTTTCTTTTTTCTTTTTCAAAGATACGCTGCTCTTCTTCGAGACAATCGTCGAGTGTGCAGATAACAGGGAAAAACTTTTTCAGACCAAACAATTCCAGTGGATATTCCGCCTCGGCCCGGGGTCGGCCTGTTGCAATTGCGAGCGTATAACGACGGGAAAGCCTCTCGAGGACTGACGGATCAACCAGAGATGTTTCTCTGTTTATATATCCCTCGCCATCGTATATTCTCGCCGGAATTTCATAGGTCGTTTCAAACAGTTCTTTTCCCAGATATATTTCTTGAAAAATCTGCTTTATTATATTTCCGCTCCCCACGTCGCCCTTGAAAAGGCTTGCGATGAATTCGTTCTCTGCTGTTCCATATTTTTTAAACAGGTCGGTTACGGGATGTTTTTCTGAGTTTAAAAAATCAGCCAGGGAGGCAACATCACAAGAGCTGATGGTCTGGTGGTATTTGATCCATGTGTCCGGGTCGTTGTGACCTGATGGACTTTCGACTTGCGTAAACAAAAGGGTGATAACCCAAAAAGTCAGGTCCCAGTCGTTGTTCAATCCCCCGCTTTGCTTGACTCTGGCAAGATCTTGCAAAGAAAAGAGCGGATCGGGCAGTTTCTCCCACGAATTTGCTTCCCGAAAGAACAATCTGGCGGTTTGCCTGACCGTATCCCTATAGGAACGGGAGACATCAATAATCACGCCGTCCATATCAAACACAATCAGGCTGTTATCTTTCATGTTTTCGTTCATACTGTCCTTTTATAAAATATTGCATAACTCGGCAATGGACGAAATAAAATGGTAATTTTTCTTTATGTACTTTTCTCTTTTTTTCCCAATCCTGTCAACCATAACCGGAATCCCTGCAGCATCAAGAATAGGCAGATCCGTGTAGCCGTCGCCAACCACGATTGACTGTTGAATGGAGATCCCAAGCGCTTGCATGACTTGCAATTTGTCACGAGGATGTATTAAAAGAAAATCCATTCCCGAGATGAGATTGTTGGTAAATTGAAACCGGTTTCCGGGAATGAGCGTAAAACAATCGTCCAAACCTGCAAGATTTATGACCCGTTCGATTAAATCGGCCGTACCACAGCTAAGGATCATCATATGATAACCTTCTTCCTTCAACCTGAAAAAGCATTGACGGTCGGTTTTTGTTATTTTGTTTACAAGGGATTCGGCAACCCGATCAAGGGCGTCGATGGGCGTACCTTTCAAAACCCAGAGGTAATAGGTTTTAAATGATCCTCCAAGCCATTCCTTCCGGTCTGCATATATGATGGCTCTGGCAACTAGCTTTTTAAAAAAAGAGATGTTTTCTCTCGATTTGTTTAACTTGTACAACAACAGAGTTTGTTCACTATCGTAAGGAGATGAGGGAAGGATGGTTCCGTCAAAATCCCATATGATTGTTTTAAGTTTCATTTTTTAAAAACCTGTTTTGCCATTCCGATACAACAAAGAGCGCCCACTTTCAAGAACTATAGTGATGGTGGATAACTTTCGTTAACTGTTAGAGAACTTCTCTTGACAAATAGATTAATGCCCTTACTTTTTGCCGACTTCATCTTTGCGGAAAAAAGCAGACGGAACATACATGCCAAAGGCCAAAACCATAAAAAGTGTTAGAAACATCGGGATCAGCGCTCACATTGATTCGGGAAAAACCACGCTGACAGAACGGATTCTCTTTTTTACCAAGCGTATCCACACCATGCACGATGTCAGAGGAAAAGACGGTGTGGGCGCAACCATGGATTCCATGGAACTTGAAAAAGAACGGGGAATCACGATTACTTCGGCAGCAACTTACTGTGAATGGCTGGACCATGAGATCAATATTATCGACACGCCCGGCCATGTCGATTTCACCATAGAGGTCGAACGTTCTTTGAGGGTTCTTGACGGTGCCATTCTCGTTTTATGCTCTGTGGGAGGTGTCCAGTCCCAGTCCATCACCGTTGACCAGCAGATGAAAAGGTACAGCATTCCCTGCATC
>CALANC010000416.1 GCA_937925895.1 uncultured Desulfobacterales bacterium | reverse complement strand
AAAGGATTCCAGATCCTCTTTTATGATTCTATAATGCCCTCCGGGAGTGCGTGATGCTTTCAATTGACCAGCCTTCACGTACATCCAGAGTGTTCTTCGATTGATTGCACAATACTTGGCGGCTTGGGGTATGCTGAACATGTCCTTATCCACCTTTAAATATCTCCTTTTGACAGCTAATAAATCCACGCCTAACAACAAGCAAATAGACAGTATGGACGATATAGACTGTTTAGACATTATGGACATTATAGACAAATGAAATGCTAATGTCAAGGAAAAAATCGCCCATAACGAGACCTTTGAAAAACGTTCAATTTTGCCTGCCCAGTTAAATTCAAATTTAATATTTAATCGGGGTTCAAGGTCAACGGTAATTCCGCAGGACAGCGGAATTGGACAGCTGTCAAGCTGCCCGCAAGGGCGAGGGGCATGGATGCCCCGAGTCAACGCGAAAATTTTAACCACCCCAGTACGATCTGCCGGACCTGCGGGGCAGGCAGGCATACATTGAGTATTCCGCGGATTGCGCTTAAGCGCTACTTCGTGCAAAATTTGAGCCTGACCCCAGAGAAAAAGGCTACGCATTTCACGGGGCAGGCACAGAAATTGGACAAAAGAGGGTGTTTTTCAACGGTCTCTAACGAAAAAGCCCCTGGAAAAATTCCCAAGGGCTTATGAAAGGAGGTTGAGGATAGTTACATTAAGGAGGATGTACTTACCTAACCTGACCAAAAACTAATACCACAATGTGGTATGTCAAGAAGTTTTTTTGGGCTCAGCCTTGAAAAACACCAGCTCCCAAATCCATGAGTTTGGGTCGTGCCGAAGAACATAAATGTCGTGGTCGTCTCCCAGGATCTTAAAATAACGGTGATCGGGAGCCAACCACCTGTCTTTAACTTCTTTCACCTCGATTTTTCTCTTCCCCATCCAAAAACGACGGGGAGTTTCTTCGCCACGGTATCCTGCGTAGCACTCGACTTTAATTTGTATTTGTTGCATCACTCTTATCCAAAAACTACTATCAGGGATGGGTATCGATTGCAATCGTATCGCTTTTAGAGAAAATAGCAAAGTTGTTTTTTATATTTTCACCATATGGTTTTTTAAAAATTTCTATTGCTTTTAAGCGTTTAGAAGGTTAACTCATCATCGTTTTGATATTACAAAATATCCTGAAAAATCCAAATTCCCTTAAACCTAAATTCTGCCATTGCCGATTTGCCGCATTTGGAAGGTAAAAAAACCATGCTTAACCAGTCAGCCTCACTAAAGTCCGGCCACGATGCTCCCGGACTGGGTTGGGAAATAGGCGTAGCCGTTTCATGTCGCCTGATTCTCAATTCGGCCAGAAGATTTGCCTATCCGTTTGCGCCTGTTTTGAGCCGGGGGCTGGGGGTTCCGCTTGCAGCAATTACCTCTGTTATTGCGGTAAACCAGGCAACGGCCGTTATAGGCATGTTCTTCGGACCTATGGCGGATCGGTGGGGGTACCGCTTGATGATGTTGGTTGGCATAGGCATGCTGACGGTCGGCATGTTCGCCGGCGGAATTATACCATTTTACAGCGTCGTACTGATATCGTTATTTTTGGCCGGGATGGGTAAAAGTATTTTCGATCCGGCCATGCAAGCATATATGGGCGAACGGGTGCCGTTCGAACGGCGGGGATTGGTAATCGGAGTGCTTGAATTCAGTTGGGCGGGAAGTACACTGCTTGGAATTCCCTTAATTGGCATCCTCATCGAACATTTTGGCTGGCGGGCCCCCTTTTTTGCTATGGGAGGTTTGGGAATTTTGTGTTTTGTTGCACTGAGAATTTTAATGCCAAAAGAGGGAAAAAACCCTGTAAAACACCAAGCAACTACAAGTCCTTGGAATGCCTGGCGAAAATTAGGGCGGGAAAGGACTGCCCTGGGGGCCATTTTCTTTGCTTTTTTCGTCAGTGCGGCCAACGACAATCTTTTCGTAGTCTACGGAGCATGGCTGGAAAAATCATTTGATCTGAGTATTCTTGCCTTAGGCCTGGGAACCAGTGTAATCGGTGTGGCCGAACTCTCCGGTGAAGGCTTAACCGCAGCCATTTCCGACCGGTTGGGATTAAAGAGATCGGTCGTTATTGGTCTCGCCATGTGTGTGACAAGCTATGCAATTTTACCTTTTCTGAGCCAAACCCTGCCCATGGCCTTTGGAGGTCTGTTTTTTATTTTTTTTACCTACGAATTTATGATCGTCTCCGCCTTATCGCTTTGCACTGAATTGATGCCTGAAATACGGGCAACAATGATGTCCAGTTTGGCTGCGGCTGCAGGCACCGGTCGGGTCGTTGGGGCGCTGATCGGCGTTCCTGTCTGGCAAGCAGGGGGGATCCTCATGACAGGTGTTGTTTCGGCAGCTATAACCTGCCTTGGGTTGTTGTGTCTTGTGATAGGCTTGAGGGGTTGGCGACCACAGTAATCCAATTCAACTTCAGCATTTCTTTGCAAGTGGATATATGGTATCAGATTAGGTAAAATGGATAACGCTATGTATGAATCAAACGTATATAATGCCCTTAGACAATTAAGGTATGATATACCTCGTCTCACCCAGATGATGGATCCCGACCGCGATGAGGATATTGCCACCTGGATCAAGATTGTCGATATCAAGCTGCTTGCCCGACTTGCACCTGACTTCCCGCTGATGGCAACCATTTGCGGCGGCGGTTCCTCAGGTAAATCTACGCTGTTCAACACACTGGTGGGTGAACATCTTTCACCGGTTGGAGGTAGTGCGGGGATTAATCGACGTGTTTTGGTATCCGCCAACAGTCAACTTTTCACCCGGAAAGACATCCTTTCTTCCCTGTTTGAACCCTTCGAATGTTTACCCGAGCCTTTGAAACACGAGCAAGCGCTTGCTGCTCCCGGATGTCCATTGTATGCTTTCAGTGATATGCTACCTCAGAATTTGGTTCTTATGGACACACCGGATTTCGATACGGGAGCCAAAGGAATTTATATCAATCGAGAGGTGGCTCAACAGGCACTGGAATCCTCTGATATTCTGATATATATTTTTACCAACTCCAACTATAACAATCGCGACAACACGGATTTTATCTCCGAAATGCTTACCGGCATGGGAATGAGGAAGTGTTTTTTGGTCTATCGTGTTTATCCCAGCTTTAAAGATGAAGAAATTACGGAGCACGCCTCTACCGTTGCACACAATTTATATGGCGAAGAATTCGATCGCTACATAATGGGAATGTACAGAACGGATGAAGACAACGCCGTTGCCGCCGGCAAACATTTCATGGCACTACGTCCGGTCCGCCAGGAAGACCCCTCACTTATCGATGCTCTCAAATCTATGGACGTCGGCAAATTAAGACTCGAGCTTATTTCTTCCATCCTAAAAGACGCAGTCGTCAAAGCTCAACAGGTGCTCGAGCGAGCCATGATTTCTTATAATGAACTGTGCCTTTATCTCGACACCCTCCAGACAGCGCAAAGCCACGGTGTCCGGGAAGCTCTCCAGCATTTTCCCATTGACCAGGTGATGAAACGTTTTGCTGACATCTGGATGTCAACGGACCCGCCTTACATCAAGGCCATGCGCAAAGCAGGAGGCATTATAGAGCTGCCTTTTAAAGTACTGGTTGACACCGCTGGCAAGATAAAAAACATAATTTCCGGCAGCCAAAAATTAGAACCGCAGGCCGCTTTTATGGATAAAATAGAAGGGGATCTTATCAGTGCCATAAACCGTCTGTATACCAAGGCGGTCAATGCGGAGATCTCCGTTTCGGTGCATCAAAGTGATCCGGTGGCCGTACGAATGTTCAAAAATATCGAACACATCCGAAAACATAAAGGTCTCAAAGGCAATCAGCATCCTCTTGTTGAAACCACCGACGAAAAGGGGAATCTGACCGTACATGTTGCGTCACACCCTGTTGTTTTTCCTGAGCAGGAAAAACTGAGAGACAGGGATTGGAAATCAACCATTGAATCTATTCTTTCCCGTAAGGATGTGATCGTTGAATTGTCGGATGGTATCGAACAGGAGCTGAAAAATCTTACCCACAGTTTCCGCAAAAAAATGGGGATGTGGACCAAGATCCGGCAGACATTTTCCGCTTTTTTAAATGTGGTCCCGGCTACCGTGGCGGTTACTTACATTCTTTCTACAGGAGACCCGGTTGGAGCTGTCGGTATCAAGGTCAAGCTCACGGGTTTGTTCGGGCTGCATGACCTGTATGCGCTCGTGGCGATTCCCGCAACGACTGGCCTTAAAAGGGCGGATAAAAAACAACTTGACGACCTGCTCGGTCCTATCGTCCAAACATGGCTAAACGACAAGCTGACTGCGGTTCAAAATCTTTTTGAGCAAGAAATCACCGGTGGGATAATTGGGGTTGCTAAGCATGCCATAGAAGAATCCGATAAAACGATGAAACAAATCGAGGCAAATATTAAAGCATGTGGGAAGACGATGATATCATGATGAATTTAAACCAACAGATTGGTTCAATAAGAGCTCTCGGAAAGATAGAAGGCTTAAAAAATGATGTCAAGATGCTTCGAACTGTAATGGATAGCGTGCCTTTGTGGCGGCCGGGGACAAGGATTAATAAGCAGTGCGACGAAGTCATCCGCATGATTGGTGATCTCGAGGAACGTTTTGAGCACAAGCTCGTTGTAACGATCATCGGCCCCAGCGGGTCGGGTAAATCCACCATGTTAAATTCCCTGGTAGGTATTGATGACTTATCAGAAGTAGGGCATCTTCGGCCAACCACGAAAAACGTAGTTGTTTTCGGCCGGGAAAAGGGTGACGCAGACCAGTTGTCCGCCAAGCTGGGAAAAGAAAATGTGGAGAGCCAAACAAGCCAGGCTGCTCCACAACTCGAACATGTGCTGATTATCGACACACCGGATACGGACAGCATGGAATTGGAAAAGCACATTCCCATGGTGCTCAAGGCGATAGCCATATCTGACATACTTATCTGCATTTTCGATTCGGAAAACCC
The DNA here is from genome assembly GCA_937925895.1 of uncultured Desulfobacterales bacterium. GTDB lineage: Bacteria > Desulfobacterota > Desulfobacteria > Desulfobacterales > UBA11574 > CALANC01. Next base: position 4,950 of record CALANC010000416.1, on the reverse strand, counting down.
TAAACGAAAGGACCACATTGAATTTCTTGCACCTTACGTTCGCCTGTTTGACGGAGATTCTCTGGTGGTCGTAATTAACAAGTGTGACCGGCTGGAAGAAGAAGAACTCCAAAATAAAATTGCGCCGGAGTTTTTAAGGTTTATTAAAAAGGCGTGGGAAAGACCTGTCCAAACCATCCTGTGCACCTCCGCCCGGCGACATATGCGAGATCCGCAGTGGGACCCGACGGCCGTTCCCAAGCATGACTTTGATCAGTTTGAAGAACTGCGAAACATGATTTTCGGTACTTTCAATCACCCGGGATATATTGTCGACAGGCGACTGGAAAATGCAAACACCCTGCGAGACTTTGTCTTCGCTGAGACGGATTCAGAAGTCAAAAAGGATCTTAAAGAACTCCAGGTCGCCAGAGACAATATCCGGATAGCGGAAAAAAAGGCGCTGGGGGATGCCATTTCAACTTTTATAAGCGATGACGCCAAACGCATGCTGAGCGTTAATGTCTTGCTTTATCAAAAATTATCTCAACGGTGGATGGGACCGGTCGGGTGGCTCATATCCATATGGGCAAGGATATTGATTTTCGGCACCGGTTTTGTGGCCATGTTAAGATTCGGCAATCCTTTTCGTCAGTTGATGGGAATTGTATCATCTCTGCGACATTTTAAAGAATCTCAGGCAGCAGTTGCTGATATCGGCAAAAGTGAAAGAGTCAATGCCGCCCTTCGAGACTACCGGCTTGCCATTTTGCGGGAATGGCCGGATATTGCTGAAACTCTTGTTAAAGGAAGGTTCGATCCATCCGTACGAAAAATAGAAGACGTCCTCCCGGATATGGATGCTTTGCACGGGGATTTGGAAACCATATGGAACGATTCTCTCGACAATACCATTGAAGGAGTGTCAAAAACGCTCAGCGGTTTCCTGCTGCAAATCGTTTTCAATTTACCGGTGGTAGGAATACTTTGCCATGTGGGATGGATGACGGCACAAAATTATTTCACCGGCAACTATTTTTCCTCTGATTTTTTTCTCCATGCGTTTTTGACCATTGCCATCACCCTGTTTTTAAGCTTCTTCCTCTTTCAGGTATGTGTTCGTTTGGCTGCGGGCTCTGACCGAATCATCCGCAAAGCATTTAACACAGTTAAACAGCAAGTTGAGCAATTTCAACCCCTGTCAAGAAATTCGGTGGGGGAACAGATAGATGCGGTTTTGGGACTTGAATTTTCAAGTCCAGCAGCTGACGAAGGCCTGCGGAATGGGTGAACAAAAGACCGTATCCGTTTATATAAAATTGATTTTAACCGCAATTTTTTGGGGCGGTACGTTTATTGCGGGAAGAGTCGTTGCCCGGGACGTGGGACCATTTTCCGCCGCTTTTTTTCGATTTGTCGTAGCGTCGGGTTTTTTGATTTTGTTTACCTGGAAGATCGATGGCAAACTTTTTTCCCCCCGAAAAAGTCAAATCGTTCCAGTTATACTTCTCGGTCTAACGGGAGTATTTACCTACAACGTTTTCTTTTTCAAGGGACTCAAACTAATCAACGCCGGCCGGGCATCTATAATCATTGCAAATAATCCCATCTTCATTGCTATTCTTTCGGCCTACTTTTTCAAAGAAAAATTAAACCTGATAAAGGTTATTGGCATTATTATTTCAGTGACCGGTGCGATTATTGTTATCTCAAAGGGAAATTTGAATGAGATCGTAAACGGAAGTGTGGGCTGGGGCGAAATTTTTATTTTTTGCTGTGTGCTCAGCTGGGTTGCCTATTCCTTAATCGGCAAAATGGTCATGTCAGGTCTATCTCCTCTTACTTCCGTGTCCTATTCCTGTGTAGTGGGGACCGTTTTTTTGTTTTTCCCGGCCTGTTATGAGGGTATTTTAAACGATTTTCATCATTATCCCATAACAGCCTGGATAGGAATTTTCTATTTAGGATTTTTTGGAACCGTTCTGGGGTTTGTCTGGTACTATGAGGGGATAAAAAAGATCGGCCCGACGAAAGCAAGCTTGTTTATTAATTTTGTCCCTGTCAGTGCAGTTGTACTTGCTTTTCTGATCTTAAATGAACCCATTACGATATCACTATTTATAGGAACCATACTCGTCTGTTCCGGAGTTTATCTGACCAATAAAGAAAGGAGACGAGGCCTTTGAAAAATGTTTAATTTTGTTCAGAGATTGGACAAAGGGGGATGTTTTAAAGTGGTCTCGAAAGAGCGCATGGATAATAAATACCTTTTACCCACAGCGATCATTGACAGTGATCATAAAAAGGTTATTGAGTTTGCAAATGATACGGTGAAAAGTGCAAACAACGACCCGGTAGAAATGGCTGTAAAATTATATTATGCCGTACGTGATGATATCTGGTACGATCCTTACTATCCGTTTTATCTTCCCGAGCATTACCGTGCAAGTAATGTTCTTAAAACCAAACGCGGGTTCTGTGTAAGTAAAGCCTCTTTACTCTGCGCCCTCGGAAGAGCATGCGGCATCCCGACTAGAATTGGTCTGGCTACAGTCAGAAATCATTTGGCCACCGAAAAACTGATTGAGTATATTGGATCAGATATATTTGTATGCCACGGATTTATAGAATTTTATCTTGAAGACGAATGGGTAAAGGCAACGCCTACATTTAACCAAGAGCTGTGTCAAAAACACAACGTGGTCCCCCTTGAATTCGACGGTCGTCAAGATTCCATTTTCCACGCTTACAATATGGAGAAAAAGCAGTTTATGGAGTATTTGGAATTCCACGGGGTTTATACCGACATCCCCGTTAAAGCCATTTTAAAGGCGTGGGAAAAGGCCTATGGCAAAGATCGTGTGCATAAATGGATCGACGATCTGGAAAAAATCAAGCCTAGATAACCGGTAAATATCACGGGTTCTGGCGTTGGGGCACGAGCACTTCTCTCCCCATTATAAGGCTTTTTGATCACAAGATCCTTGACAAATAGGTTCGACTTGGATATCTGGAAATATTCTTCCCCGAAATTGGGAAAATTGTGATTTTAGATTGAGGACCCTTTAAAGTGGTCTCATTAAGGTGGTCATGAAATACGGATTTTGGTGGTGGTGGCAAGTTGCATGAAGCTTGTTCACCACCCTGAATAGAAAATGCGTTGAATTCAGAGCTGTGAGAAGCTTCACCGGTCGGCGTGGAAGTCGCTCATGGCTCTTTTTTTTAAGCCAGGGCTTCTTCGCAGGCCACTGGCTTTTTATTTTTGATCATCTTCCGATTAATTGTAGCTAATTAAGGCAAGACAAGTGGATAATCTTCAAGTGAGTCGGTGTGCTCCCAGAGGGTTCAAGGGGTCAAGGATTCAAGGGTTCAAGTGAAAATACGGTCTAATTTCATAGATAAGACGATCTGCTGTGTCTATTCCTTCTAATATTGCAGAAAGATCTCGAAGAAAGACAACCTTTGATTTCACTATGATGCTTTTTATTTCTTATAGTTCGGTTTGTGAACCGGAAACCCAGGTATTATTAGTCGGGGATCTAGGTTTCATTGAAAAAGGTGAATTGGGTACAGCAAAAAAAGACCTAGCAGAAATCGAAAGAATGCTTGAGGCGCTGATAAAAACTTAAGCAAACAAACACTTGAATCCTTGACCCCTGGAACCCTTAGACCCTCTTCTCCAACTAAATTGGAGAAGAACCTTTATTTTTAGTGGAGGGATATAGTGAGCAAAAGAAAACTCATGTTGGGAAATGAAGCTATCGCCCAGGGATTGCTGGAGAACGGTTGCGCCATAGCAACGTCTTATCCGGGCACACCGGCTTCCGAGATTCTTTCTTCTTTTGCTTCTCTGCAAAAAAAAGATCTGCATTCAACCCATGTCCAGTGGGCGGTCAACGAAAAGATTGCCTTTGAGATCGCTTACACCGGAAGCATGGCCGGCTTGCGAACCGCCGTTAGTATGAAGCAAGTGGGATTAAACGTGGCGTCGGACCCTTTAATGAGTGCTGCCTACCTTGGTGTTAAAGGTGGATTCCTGGTAATCAGTGCAGATGATCCGGGGCCTCACTCTTCCCAGACAGAACAAGACAGCAGGCTTATGGCAATGATGGCAAAGATACCGGTGTTGGATCCGGATACACCCAAGCAGGCAAAAGATATGATATCCATGGCCTTTGACCTTTCGGAGACTTTTGAAATTCCTGTAATGCTTCGTCCAACCACAAGAGTGTGTCATGCCCGTCAGGATATTTTTTTAAAAGATATTTTCCCCCATAAACGCGAAGTTGATTTTCAAAAAGATCCTTCCCGATGGGCGGCGACGCCAAAATTTCGGTTCCATTTGCATCAGGAGCTGGAAAAGAAACTTTCAGCTCTCTCCAGGCATGATAAAACTGCCCCGGTCAGGCTAAACAAAAAGGCATTTAAACCAAAAGCTGTCGTTGCTTCCGGTGTGGCGGCAGCCCATACCAAAGAGACAATGAAAGATCTGGATCTTTGGGACATTCTTCCTTTTTATCAGGTACTGCAACCATATCCTCTGCATTCCGGTTTTATTTCCCGTTTGCTCAATACCTATGATGAAATTCTCGTTATAGAGGAGACAACTGCAGTGATCGAAATGCAGCTGTCGGACAGACATGCCGTTAAAGGCAAGTTGACAAACACCGTTCCATCTGTTGGAGAACTGCTCCCGGAAACGATCCATAAGATAGTTGCTGAATTTGCCGGGCTAACAGTTGCTGAAATTGATTTGCCACCGGCGACCGGAACAAGACCGACGCTTTGTGCAGGATGCCCCCACAGAGCAAGCTTTTTCGCCATAAAAAAGGCCGCACCAAAAGGAATATATACCAGCGATATAGGGTGTTATACACTTGGATTGAATCTTGGTGCAGTGGACACGGTGCTTTGCATGGGGGCTGCCATTAGTCAGGCTGCAGGTTTTTATCATGCCTATAAAAATAAAAA
>CALANC010000415.1 GCA_937925895.1 uncultured Desulfobacterales bacterium | reverse complement strand
GGCCACATTGCGGCCGTGGGTTATGACATGTTTCTCAAGCTTATGGAAGAGTCGGTTTCCGAGCTGAAAGGCGAGCAGCCAGTGGATGATCTCGAACCGGAAATCAACCTTCCCATGTCCGCTTTTATTCCAGAGCGCTATATCGCTGACATCGATCAGCGTCTTTCAGCCTACCGGCGACTGTCCAGAATCTCTCATATGGACGAAATTTCGGCTATTAGGGAAGAACTCATGGATCGTTATGGCAAACTGCCGGAAGAAGTCTCGAATCTTCTTTTGAAGATTGTATTCAAGGTTCTGGCGATAAAAGCGGGTATCAAGAAGCTAGATGTGTCAGGGAACCAGCTGGTGCTGCACATATCCGATGCGCACCAGTCCAATCCGCATGGTATTGTCGATCTGATCCTTTCTGGAAAGAAACGGTTTCGACTGACTCCCGATCATAAATTGACGGTAACGCTGTCCGATGGTCAAAAGACCGGCCTTTTGGCCCAGACCAAATACATCTTGAAAGAAATAGCACATCATGTTAACGCCTGATCACCTTGTTCAATACATTCCCATCTTGAGAAAAAACGGGGGCATTTCATGCAGCATCGCCATTGGCGCCATCGATGCCTTGGTATATTAGGGGCAATTCTGGTTGCATGGGCCGGTTTTTTGGGTTGTTCGGAATCAAAGGGACCGGTGTCGCAGGAAGTTTTAATTCAGGTCAACGACAGTGTTGTCACGGTGGAAACCTTTGAAAGGATGGTCCGGGAAACTACGAATGATTTTCCCAAAGACATGGACATGGACCCGGGGATATTGGCTGAGATTCAGGTGCGCATTCTGAATCAACTTACCGAAAGATTGATTCTTATAGAAAGAGCCGGAGAACTTAATCTGCAGATCAGCGATGCAGAGCTCGAAGAGGTGATTGCATCGATAAAAGCGGATTATCCCAAGGGTGAGTTTGATCGGGTGCTGCTCGAGCAGGCGGTATCTTTTCAGCAGTGGAAAAATGATCTGCGGATTCGTCTGTTGATGGTAAAGGTTGTTGACCACGAACTCGAGCCCCGGATACAGATTACCCCGGAAGAGATATCCAGCTACTATGAAAAACATTATGGGGCATCGGGATCCGAGCCGGATAAGCAAAAGGATGATTCCAACATTGACGCCATTATCGTACAGCAGGTGCGAAACAGTAAAAAAGAAGCCTTGTACCGGGAATGGATGACAACATTGGAAAAACAATACACACTGAAAGTCAACCAGGTGGCGTGGGATAGAATTGTGAGTCGGCCCTAGCTGTCGCGGATTAATATAAAAGATGACCAGGCATTTAAATTTAAAGATCGTCATACGGCAGTTTATGTGGATTTTCGCCTGCATGGCTGGACTCATAGGGGGAGTGCCCGCCGGTGGTGACGAAATCGTAGAACGCATTGTTGCCGTTGTCAATGATGACATTATTACCTATCTCGAAGTTCAAAAGGAGCTGTCTCCGTATGAGGCTCAGATAAAGGCGGTGGGTTATGACCCTGAAAAGGAACAGCAAATGCTTTACAGGGTCAGAAGCGATGTGGTTGAAAAACTGGTGGATCAGAAGATTATCGATCAGGAAATCAAGCGTTACAAGATTACCGTAAGCGACCAAGACATCGACAACGATATCGAACGGATCAAGGAAGGCAAGTTGTGGACGGATGAGGATTTTCGAAAAGCCCTGGAATACGAAGGCATGACACTCGAATCCTACCGGGAGAAGCTGAAAAAACAGGCACTGAGGGCCAGGCTCCTCAACACGGTCGTGAGGGCTAACATAGTGATAACAGAAGAAGATATTGCTTCATACTATGCAAGCAACATCGAGAAGTACCAGGGCGAGTTAAAGTACCACCTTCGCAACATTATCATGCGGGTATTGGAGGATGCCGGCACGGAAGCTAAGCGGTCTGTTTTGGAGAAAATGGAGAATATAAAGGCGGCCCTGGAAAATGGGGCGTCTTTCGAATCGCTTGCCCGACAACACTCGGAATCGGTGCTGGCCAAAAATGGCGGCGATCTCGGGATTCTGCCGTACAAGGATTTTTCATCCCAACTGAAACAGGCCCTGGAGGGTCTTTCCATAGGTCAGCACACTGGGGTTCTGGATACCGATCAGGGGTTTCAAATCTTCTATATTGAAAATATATTGACAGAAAATGAAATACTACTGGAGGAGGCCTATTCAGAGATCGAAAGTACCCTGTATAAAGAGCTTTCTGATAAAGCGTTTACCGATTGGCTTAATACATTGCGGGAAACATCCCATATAAAGATAATTCTCTAAGACTGACAATCCCGCAAAAGACGGGCAGGCCGGCTTTTATAGGTGTGTTCTGTAAATAACGTGACGAACAGTATGGTTTATCAATATATATTTCATACAAAGCACCGAGCACAGATTTAATCGTTTGATTTTTTTAGATAGTCATTGCATGATCTTAAAGGAACCGTGATTTTTTCCAAAAAGTTGAAACGCTCCTAGTTACAGGACGGCATGCCCATGGGTGATCGAAATACCATTCTAATGGAAAGCATCAAACGACTGCTGCGACGCAATGCCCTTCCCCACCTGCGTAAGATTATCGCCAAAACCCATGCCGCCGATCTTTCCAGAATCTTCAATTCCCTTTCCCTGACGGAACAGCTCAAACTTTTCAGCATGATCGAGGATATCGAACAGAAAGGCATCCTGTTCAGTGAACTGGAAGAGGATACGCTTGTATCCTTTGTGGAGGCTTTGAAGATCGAAGAGGTTGTGACGATCTTTGAGGATATGCCCACCGATGATGTTGCCGACATAATCGGCAAATTGCCGGAAGAGACGTCAGACGTAATTCTTCGTAAAATGCGGACGGAAGGGTCGGAGGAGATTGAAGGCCTGCTTCGTTACGAAGACGATACCGCCGGCGGTATCATGGTACCTGATTTTATCGCGCTGCGAGAGGATGTTACCGCGGGCGAGGCGATCCAGTCCTTACAGAAAGAGCATCAGGATGTGGAGATGCCCTTTTATCTCTATGTCATTAATGAATACGGCAATCTGGTGGGTGTCAGCTCCCTCAGGCAGCTGGTAGTTGTGGGGCCCGAAACACCCCTGAAAGATTTCATGGTGACGGATGTCTTTTCAGTGAAGACAGATATGGATCAAGAGGAAGTCGCAAAAATCGTTGCCCGATACGATATCCTGGCCGTGCCTGTGGTAGATGAAACCAACAAACTGGTGGGTATCGTAACCGTTGACGATGTCATCGATATTTTCCGGCGTGAAGCAACCGAGGACATCTTGAAGATGGCGGGTGTGGGCGAGGATTTTGTCGAGACAAAATCTGTTTTTAAAAGTACACGCATACGACTTCCCTGGCTTTTTGCCAGCTGCTTTGGGGG
>CALANC010000414.1 GCA_937925895.1 uncultured Desulfobacterales bacterium | reverse complement strand
GATTATTTTTTCCATTTGTTTCCGGTCTTTTTTCTCGGCTGTTTTGAGGGAATAGATAACCGGAAGAGTCAATTTTCCTTCTTTTAAGTCTGCTCCGATCCCCTTGCCAATGGCCCTGGTATTCAAAGTGTAGTCAAGCAAATCGTCAATCATCTGAAATGCCATCCCCATGTTGAAACCATAGGCAGCCATTTGCGCTCCCTTTTCTTCAGATGTCTCTGCAATTAAAGCGCCTGTTAGACATGCGCCTTGAAAGAGAACAGCGGTTTTTCGCCGAATGATTTCCATGTATTCCTCTTCGGTGAGATCTAAATGGCCCTTTCTCGCGAGTTGCTGAATTTCTCCTTGGGACATGTTTTCTGTAATTCCAGCTACAACGTCAATAACATCTGGCCGTTTGGTTTTAGCTGCAATCGAAAGGGAACGGGCGAGCAGAAAATCCCCTACCAGAACCGCGGTCGGGTTGTCCCAGACCATATTTGCTACAGGCTTACCCCTCCGCAATGTTGCCTCATCCACAAGATCGTCGTGCAATAGCGTTGCGGCATGCAAATATTCGAAGATGGCTGAGAACGTTTTATCATAATTGCCATCATACCCGCAAATTCTGGCAGACAGAACCATAAGCAGCGGTCTTAATCGCTTGCCACCGCTGAATAGTATATGACTGGCAATGGTGTGGACTAGATCTAAATAGGGGTTTAAATTTTGCCTAAGGGCTTCCTCAATCTCTTTTAGATCACTTTTTACCAGGGAAAGGATTTTAGTTTTCAGATCACTCATGCAACTTCTCCTGCAAGGTCATATTCGTGAGCATCTGTAATTTTTACGCTGACAAAGGAACCGGAGCCCAATTTTTCGGAACGAATATAAGTCGTTCCGTCGACTTCCGGAGCTTGGAAAAAAGTACGACCCTTGACAAGATTTTCTTCTATTTTTTCTTCTACAATAACATCATAGACGTTACCGATATACTTGCGATTATGACTTAAAGATATTTTAGCCTGACAAGTCATGAGCCGGTCATACCTGTATTTAGCCTCACTTTCCGGGATATGGTCGGGCAGTTTGTGAGACGGCAGATCTTCAGCGTCAGAATAGTTAAAAGCACCCAAATGGTCGAAACAAACGTCTTGAACAAATGCCAATAGTTTTTCAAAATCTTCATCAGTCTCTCCTGGAAAACCTACGATGGCCGTTGTTCTGAGAACAGCGTCAGCTACATACGTCCTAATTTTATCAAAGAGTCTGCGCAAGTCGTCTGATGAATAAATTCTTCCCATCTTTTTTAAAACCCTGTCGCTAGCATGCTGAATGGGAATGTCAAAATAAGAACATATGTTCTTTCGTTTCGCAACTGTTCTAATAAACGTATCGTCTATGCTTTCAGGATGGCAGTACAGAATCCGGATCCATATGTCATTGGATATGTCCGATATATGCTCAAGGATCCGGGAAAGAGAAGTCGGCGGGGTTAGATCTTTCCCATACCAAGTAGTATCTTGGGAAATAAGTATCAACTCCTTTACTCCCGATGAGAGCAATGAGCGCGCTTCACCAACAATATCATTAACTTGTCGGCTTTTTTGTTTTCCGCGTAATTTAGGAATAATACAATAGGTACAATGCCGGCTACATCCTTCTGCAATTTTTAGATAAGCCGTGAAAGGTGTGCTCAGCACTCTAGGGCTGTCTTGGCTCTGCAAAGGTATGGTATCAGGATCCGGCAAAAAACATCGGGACCTATTCGTTCGGCAGTCCACTACCGCTAAAATTTTATCGAAGGCACAGGTGCCAAGGAAAACGTCAACCTCAGGTAAAGAATCTGTGATTTTTTCTCTGAAACGTTCGGGAAGACATCCTGTTACGATGAGGCGCTCACAGGCTCCGGATTGTTTAAATTTTGCCAATTCAAGAATCGTGTCAATGGATTCATCTATAGCGGATTCGATAAAACTGCATGTATTGATGAGTATTAAATTGGCTTTTCCAGGGTCCGGTGTAACAGTTAATCCGGCTTGCATGAGCCGGCCAAGCATAATTTCGCTGTCGACAAGATTTTTGGCACAGCCTAAACTTACCAAATGCAATTTCATTAATGTCGGCTCACTTTAGCGACTGAAAATATTCCTATTTATTTAATTTTCTAACTTCTTCAATAATTAAGGGTAAAATTTCAAAAAGATCACCCTCTATACCGTAATCGGCCCTGGAGAATATGGGTGCGTCTGCGTCCTGGTTTATGGCAACGATAATTTTGGATGACGACATTCCCGCCAGGTGCTGGATGGCTCCGGATATTCCACAGGCAACATAAAGGTTAGGAGAGACCACCTTACCGGTCTGGCCCACCTGGTCTGAAGATGATCGCCATCCTTCGTCAACAGCAGATCGCGATGCACCAACAGCACCCTCAACAAGTTGAGCCAATTCTTCAATTAAGGAAAAATCCGGACAGCCCATTCCCCTGCCGCCAGATATAACGATGTCCGCCTCCGTAAGTTCCACCTTGCTTGTATCGAGGTGCTTTTCAATAAACTTCAGGGAAGTTGTGCCGATATCGACGTCCATTTTTTCAACTGATCCTGTTCCTTCAACCTTGATTATGGGCATTGCGTTTGGTCGAATCGCCAACATCTTTGGCTTTCCTTCAAGTACCACATCGGCCATAACTTTGCCCCCGTGCATGGGCCGCGTTGCAATAAGGTTGTCTTCATCAAAACGAACAGCAAGGCTGTCCATGGCCAGCGGAGCATTCAGACGAGCAGCTAGGCGGGCGGATAAGTCCTTGCCCTGAGTGGATGCACCCAAGATAACCACATTCGGCGTTTCTTTGGTAATAAAATCAGCGATCACATTGGTATACGCATCGGTTGTATAATTATAAAGTTGTGGATTATCTGCCACTATTATTCTATCAGCACCGTAGTGTCCAAGTTCTTTGGCAACGTCTTCAATTTCTGATCCTAAAACCATAGCTACAAGGTCACAGTCAAGATGATCGGTAATACGCCTGCCTTCACTTAAGGCCTCGTATGTAACTTTTCTAAAATTACCCTCTAGTTGTTCTGAAATTGTGAGCACACCTTGTGACATGTTTATCTCCTTATTATATAACTTTTTCCTCTTCGTGCAATATCCTGACCAATTCAGCAGCTTTTGTCTGGGCTGATTCTCCTTCAATCATGATACCGGCTTTCCGCTCAGGAGGAGGCTTTAGTGCAATGATTCTTGTCAAAGGTTTTCCGATCTGGTCGGCGTCGAGGCCAAGGTCGGCAATAGTTTTTATATCAATAGGTTTCTTTTTTGCTTTCATAATACCCGGAAGGGAAGCATAGCGGGGCTCGTTCAGTCCACGCTGAGTGGTAAACAGGACGGGAATCGGCGCCTCAATTTCAACCGTTCCACCTTCAACCGTCTTGTGACATCTGATTTTAGAGTCAATGATCTCTTGCTTTATTACCATGGAAATGTGTGGGATACTTAAAAATTCAGCAGTGGCTGCTCCCACCTGAAAGTTATCGTTGTCAACTGCACGCTGACCTGCGATTATCAGATCAAAAGGCACCTCTTTTATTGCTGCAGCAAGAATTCGTGCGATGTTAAGACTATCGTATCTTTCGGCAGCTGAATCATTGATCAGTACTCCTTTGTCAGCACCCATCGCCAGGGCAGTCCTTATGGCTTCTACGGCCTTTTCCGGTCCCAAAGAAACGATCGTAACCGAACCGCCGTGGGCTTCTTTAATTCGAAGCGCTTCCTCAACTGCAAATTCGTCATAGGGGTTAATAATCCATTTGACATCATCCTTGTTTAAGGATATGCCATCGGCTGCAATTCTAACCAAGGATTCTGTTGCCGGAACCTGTTTTAATAATACAATACTTTCCACTGTCTGCGCCTTTCTTTATTAGGAGTTGAGAGTATTTATTCGTCAAAAAGCCAAAAAAAGGCATAAAAAAATCCTTTTAAACAAAAGGATTACGCTTTTTCTGACAAGAGAAGTACAGCACAAGTTTTTTGTTGTCAACAAAATTGTAGCAGGGTTTAGTGAAGATAATTAAGATAGGTTGTTGACAAATTGGATTGATATCGTTATTTCTATCTTTTTTTTGCTACCACAGACTTCAACTTACCCAGGTGGACAAAAAAACGATTGTCTTTACAGATCCAGCCTGCGAATGGCAAATTGCTAGTAACATCGGAGGAAATGTTTACCATGACGAGTTGGGAACCAAAAATCGTAAGTTTTTTGTGTAACTGGTGCAGCTACGGAGCCGCTGACCTGGCCGGAATCGGCAGAATGGAATATCCGCCGAATATCAGGGTCATCAGAATTCCCTGCACCGGTCTGATAAACCCCATGTTTATCTTAACCGCTTTAAGGGAAGGGGCAGACGGGATCTGGATGTCCGGGTGACATCCAGGCGACTGCCATTACCTGGAAGGTAATTATTATGCCCGCAGAAGATTTGTGCTCTTTAAGAACCTGATCGAATATATGGGTTTAGAGCCAGGTCGACTCCATTTTTCGTGGATTTCCTCTGCGGAATCGACCAAATTTGTTGAAGTTGTCAATGAAGTGACTTCGGCAATCAAAGCCCTGGGACCCCGCAAAAGCATGGTTAAAACTCCGCTGACCGATATCAAAGATAAGGCGACCGAGCATGTTGACATACATTGACAAAATCAGACAAATTGCCGAAGGATTTTTAAAAGAAGGAACAGTCGATATGGTTATCGGTTTCCGCCGGGGAACTCTGCCGCTGATGAATGAACCCTGTCTTATTAAACGTCCTGAGGATGTAAAAAAACTGGTGTGGGACAGTAATTGCGGAATTAACTTGGCCAACTATCTCACCAACCGCAAAGAAAAAATCGGTATTGTCGCAAAAGGATGCGATTCACGAAACATCGTTAACCACATCATTGAAAATAAAATTAAAAGAGAACAGCTCTTTATTATCGGTGTTCCCTGCAAGGGCATGATTGATCGACACGCAATTGAAGCCTTGTTTCCATCAGAAATAGAGGAAGTGGTCGAGGACGAAAGCAGAATCGTGGTAACAGGTGGGGGTGTTGAACAGATATGGAGTAAGGCCGAAGTGCTGCAGGAGAATTGCACCATATGCATCCACCGCAATCCGGTTGTGTACGATGAATTGGTTGCCGATCTTGTTGTTGAACAAAAGGATGTCGATCGATATGAGGATATTCGCCGAATAGAAGGTATATCGCCTGAAGAGAAAAGAGATTACTTCAACGACCTTCTGTCGAGCTGTATTCGTTGCTACGCTTGCAGAAATGCCTGTCCTTTGTGCTATTGTCCGACATGCTTTGTGGATGCTTCCCGACCTCAGTGGGTCGGTAAAAGCCAAGATCCGACAGACATAGAGACATTTCATTTTTTAAGGGCCTTTCATTGTGCCGGGAGGTGTACCGATTGCGGTGCTTGTGAACGCGCCTGTCCCATGGGCATAAAGGTAAGAGTCTTGACCAAAAAGCTTGAAAAGGATTGCCTGGAGTTGTTTGACTGGGAGACGGGAATGGACGTGGAAAAACGTGCACCACTGAGGACCTACAGTCCCGATGATCCAGACGATATGATTAGATAGTTTCCATCCATAAATGGCCCTTTTTGCCCGGATCTGTGTTCTCCGCTATGAATAGGAAACACTCCGTATCCATTTTACAATTGTGGATCGACACTAGATAGGAACGTTGAATACCATGAAGTGTGTAAAAATTGATAAAAAATTATTTGCCGGAGGAATAGAGCGTTTACAAACCTCCTATCGATTGTTTGGTCCGGTTAAAGATAATAATTTCCATGACTTTCAAGCTCTCCATGTGGGCGAGACGCCGGATCCTACCATGTTAAATACTCGGCTTTCACCGAAATCGATTGTTTATCCCCAATCTGAGTTGATGTTTGAATATTCTTTGGATGACAGCAAGAAAGATTCGCATATCTTAAAAGAAATTGTGGCAGACAATTCACCCCGAGTTGTCATCGGGATAAGGCCGTGTGATGCCAAAGCGTTTTTGTTGGTTCAACATAATTTCGATACCCTGGAGTACAAGGATCCTTATTGGGTGAGAGCCTATGAAGCCACTACGTTTGTGGGTCTTGCATGCAATACGCCCTGCAGCACATGTTTCTGCACCACGGCTGGCAGTGGGCCGTTTCATGAAGCGGGATCGGATGTTCTCCTTGTGGACACAGGAGATTATTATGTGGCGAAGATAATCACCCCAAAGGGAGAAAATCTTTTCAAGCTCGCCGGCTGGGAAGAGGAAGCCGGCTCTGATAATGCCGCCGGGGAGATCGAGAATCTTAAACAAGCTGCCGAAGCAAGGATCACCACCCGGGTCAATACCGATAAATTAAGAGAGAAAAGAACGACCGATCTTTTTGATGCATCGTTCTGGGAAGAATTTGCTTTTTCCTGTATCAACTGTGGGACCTGCACCTATGTCTGTCCCACTTGCTGGTGCTTTGATATTCAGGACGAGGTCAGTAAAACTGCTGGTGTGCGAATGCGAAATTGGGATAGTTGTATGTATCCTTTGTTCACTTATCATGGATCGGGACACAACCCGAGAGACAACAAAACAAAACGACTGAGACAGCGGTTCATGCATAAACTAAAATATTATGTAGATAAATACGAAAAAGGGATACAATGTGTGGGTTGTGGTCGATGTATTCGTTTTTGTCCAGTCAATATTGATATCCGGAAATTGTGCGAAGCAATGAACAATTTTGAACCTGCTCAGAAATCTATATAGAAAGGAGACGTTTGGTGCAGAATCCCTATTTACCCTATCCGGTTCGCATCGACGACATAATTACCGAAACCGAAGACAAAAATCTCAAGACATTTAAACTCGTATTTTTAAACCCGGCTGACGAGGAAAATTTCTCATTTCAAGCAGGTCAGTTTGCCGAGCTTTCAATTGCCGGAAAGGGCGAAATTCCCATCGGGATTGCATCCTCTCCCACGGAAAAAGGTTTTTTGGCGTTTACCGTTAATAAAGTAGGGCTCGTGACGACCCATTTACACAATATGAAAGTCGGAGATATTATGGGTGTCCGTGGCCCATTTGGGAACTGGTATCCTTGGGACCTTATGGAAAACAAGAATGTCGTGATCATTGGCGGTGGCTTTGCGTTTACCACACTTCGGTCTTCTATCGTGTATATGCTGGATCCAGCAAACCGGTCCAAATTTAAAGACATCCATGTCATATACGGGGCGAGGACTCCGGGAATGCTCTTGTATGGAGACGAGCTGTCAGCCTGGGAAAAGCGGGATGACATCAACATGCATATTACGGTGGATGCAACCGATGATCCCGACTGGAAATACAATATCGGTTTCGTACCGACCATTACGGACCAGAAGGCACCGGCAGGGGATGAGAACACCTATGCCATCGTCTGCGGTCCACCGATCATGATTAAATTTACCCAGCCGGTTTTGGACAAGTTGCAATATGATCATGACCACATTATTATGTCGCTTGAAATGCGTATGAAGTGCGGAATTGGCATATGCGGCAGGTGCAATATCGGCAAGGAATATGTTTGTAAAGACGGTCCTGTGTTTACGCTGGGTCAGTTGAATAATATGCCCAAAGAATACTAAAAGGAAGGTTTGAAAAATGTCTTATGATTTCAATGCGAATGAAATATTAAAGATGGCTGAACAGATCGAAAGGAACGGCTATAAGTTTTACAAAAGCGCTGCAGAAAATGTTGCCAAGTCCCAGGAAAAAGAATTCCTTTTGAAGCTTGCTGAGATGGAACAACATCACGAAAAATTGTTCGCATCAATAAGAAGCGAATTGTCGCAGCAGGAAAGAGAAGCCACGGTATTCGATCCAGAGAACGAAGTAGGGCTTTATATCCGAGCCCTTGCCGATACCCGTGTTTTCTTTGAGAAAAAGATCGATATCTCATCCATGGAAGAAATCCTCAAGGCAGCCATTGTCGCGGAAAAAGATTCAATAATCTTTTATCTGGGGCTGAAAAATGCGGTTCCTGAGCGCCTTGGCGGGGAAAAAATCGACATCATCATCGAAGAAGAAATGAGTCATATCACCCTCTTGAGCAATGAGCTGCTTGCCTTAAAAAAATAGACTTGCTGCACATAATCAGGAGAGTTTCTGAGTCAGCCCTTGCGAATAAAAATCAATAAGGGTGCCGTCATCTTTTTGAACCACAATCAGGCATTCCGTGTTGTCGATCCTGTTGACCAATTCGAGGCCTTTATCCGGACCTAACACCATAACAGCTGTTGCCAGTCCGTCGGCAAATGTGCACGTATCCGTCAGAATCGAAACACTTACCACGCCGTTTGTGACGGGATATCCATTTCTAGGGTCCAATATGTGGGAGAAACGTTTTCCTCCAAGTTCAAAAAAAATCCTGTAGTCTCCACTTGTTGCAAAAGCTTTGTTTTGTAATGTGAAGACTTTGTATACCTGATTAAGGTTCGCATCCTTTTTGGGTACATTAATACCGACTCTCCACTGCTTCCCGTCTTTCCTGATTCCCGAAGCAAAACCCTCGCCTCCTATCTCTAACAGAAAATTTGTTATTTTGTTTTTTCTAATAAGCATTGCGATTTGATCTACGGCATATCCTTTTGCAATTGATGCGAGATCCAGGGATAGGGGAATTTTTCTTTTGATAAGATACCGATGGGTTGAAATGTCGATATGATTGAAGCCGATATGTTTCATCATGGCGTTGATTTCTTGTTGTTCCGGGATTCTATTTGTGCTTTCGGAATTGCCGAAGCCCCAAAGGTTGACAAGCGGCTTGATGGTGCCGTCCCAGGCGCCTTTGGTCAGCGTGTAAAGATGTTTAGCTACGGTTAAAACGTTATAAAAATCATCTGAAATAAAAATTTTTTCGTCAATGCGGTTGAATGTGTTAAACCGACTAATTTCGCTGTCTTTAAGATAGGTTGACATGCTTTTATTTATTTCTTCAAGTCGCAATTC
>CALANC010000413.1 GCA_937925895.1 uncultured Desulfobacterales bacterium | reverse complement strand
CACTTTCTATTATTCCTTTCGTGGAAATTTGCATATGGCTAAAAACATTAGTGACCTATCAAAATTGTATATAGAAAATTCAAAATCGGATACATCTTCGTAGTCTTCATAATCCCGTCCAATCGGCCGGAAGTTCAGCTTAAATAATCCATTTAATATTGCCGCCATCTTCATGGCTCGCCAGCGGTTCTTAGAAGTCTCAGAAAAGGCCTGCCCGAGAATAAATACTTGGTTGAATCTGGTCTCCAAAACATCAAGAAACTCTTTTTTATTCATTTCGAATTGATGATAGCTCCCTTTACCATACATATGTGACCAACTTCCGTATACGTCCACATTCGGTGTTGAGATTATGGCAATTCCGTCTTTTCTGAGTACTTTCACAATTTGATCAATAAAGACGAATTGAGCTTCTCGATCCAAATGCTCGATAGTCTCAAAAGAAACAACCACATCAAAGGAGGAATCTACCAGAACATCCCCCATACTTGTGCAATCAGATTCTTGCCAGAAGATATTTTTTGCAGAGTAGTTGTCTCGAGCGTACTCAATAGCCTCACCAGATATATCAAGCCCCACAATTTCACGGCATTGTATCCCCAATTCGTATGTGCCGTAACCTGTACCACAGGCCACATCCAGCACCCTGTCGTGCCTTTGAATATATTTCTTAGCAAATTCATAGCGTGCCAGATGCCATAAGAATAATTCTCGATTCGTAAAGCGACACTCGGGAGTAAGTCTTTCACCGGTAAATTTCATACAAATCCTCTCAATCAGAAATTAATTTAGTACTCAGTGGTTAATATAAAAAAAAGTGGTGTGGAATTCAGCTGATAATCCTCAATCGAAATAAATAAGGTGGGTACTATACCTTGTATCCTTGGTCGGTTGCCAGTTTAACCGCATCGATTTTGAATTATTTTGAATAGTGCTTTCGTTTTTGGGGTCATTGGGCACCTCCTTGAAGCTGGTTCTTATAACATGCTTTTCAAGGTGTCCGCTATAACTATACCACTTCACTTCTGATTTGCTGAGTGAACAAATCTCTTTAAAAGCGCCCTCACCTTTTTCACTAAATTTTCCTTTTTTGGAAGATTATATTCGTCCAGAGGTGACGCGTTTTCACAATATCTACATAAAATGTCAAGAGAATCATCATCGAGTCCTTTTTGTAATTTGAAAAATTCCTTTCCTTTGAATATTGATGTATAATTCGATGAAATTAGATTCCCTAAAATGTGTTGCATCCCATAATCCATGCAACATATCAGTACATCTCCGTTTGGGAGTAAAACGTTATGGTTAAATAGATTGCCGGCTGATCGGCAACGGATAAGGCCCTTTGATCTTGGGGGAATAGGAGGGTACACTTTGCCTTCGAGATTTCCTGCGCGAGACAACATCCTGGTTCTTGAGATACGTTTTTTTATCAATTGATGCACTTTCGGATGTAATTTCCCCATGGTCATGTATTCGCGATTTTGTATGTTGCTTTTTAAAATAGCATCGATTGTTTTCAGGTAATTATCGTTCACTTCTATTTTTGAATACCTTTCTTTGTCAGCCAAGTGGACATTAAACTGCCTAAAAGGAATAGATTCGAAATTCTCGATATCTGATGTGGTCATGCCAACTGTGGTGGTATATACTGCGATGTCATATCCTCGCTCATGGGCATAAAATAGCATTTTTGTACATTCTGGATTCAGCCATGGCTCAGCCATCCCAGAAAAATCAATATGAACATTCAGTGGAATTTTGTCTAAACATCTTTTAAATGTATCAAAAGTCATTTTATAAATGTTGCTTCTTTTTGCATAGGCTCTCATTAACTTATTCTGAGGACAATACGTACACCTGATTTTGCACCCAATTACAGTTGTTATTTCCATTGTGGATATGTTGTTTTGATCTTTCATATTTAGAACACAGCTAATTTAGAATATTTTCCAAATTTGTCTTTCGAGTAGTAACGGATGTCAAAACATGTACAATTGTTCTTTTTTAAAATTTTGTTAAGATAACGGCCATATTCTGCAGAATGCATATCGTCAAAAATTATCGTTCCATTTTTATCACATAATTTGATTATTTGTTTTAAATTTTCTTTTCTGAATTCGAATCCACCAAGATCATATAAAATGAAATCGAAAGGGCCTAAATTTTGCTGAATAAAGGCATCCCAAGTTATTACATTATCAGAAGAAATGTTGTGTGAACCTAGAAATTTTTTCGTTTTATTTATCCATTCTGCAGAATCATCTACAGACCATATGGTGGGCTGATAATTCTCATCTATAATTGAGGTTAGGGATCGAAAAATATAAGAGCTATATCCTGAACCAAAATCCACTATATTTTGGGGCCTCATCATGTCGCACATCAAAATGCAAAAGACTGACAACTCTAATGAAATCGCCATAACTTCGATAGATACTTTCGATATGTATTCTTCATAAGTCGGCAATATTTTATGTTCATATTCATCTTTCTTTGTCTCATAAGTTTTTTGAAGATGGGGATATTTTTTTGTATACGTTTATGATCTATTGACTATTTTATTGCTTTTCTAATAGA
>CALANC010000412.1 GCA_937925895.1 uncultured Desulfobacterales bacterium | reverse complement strand
ATAAAATTCAGGAATTACAATAAAATCATTTTTACGAAACATCCACTTACTTAAATAGGATATCGTGGTTAAATTATCGAACCAATTGCATCTGAACCCTTTTTTCTTATGTAAAACATAAGCCGGGAATCCAGCACCATTCAAAATATCCACATGTTCATAGATAACCTTGACGCCACCCTTGGGTTTATTCGTATCAGGGCATAAGTAATATATTATTCCAGGATTTTTCATTTATTCATAATTTGTTATTAGATTAGCAAGCTGCGCTATGTTTTCGTGTCAGTATGGGATAATCCGGATCAAAAAGCAGTATGGGATCATTTGCATTTGGGGGGGTTGGCAAGGATTTTATTTTTTGGATGCGATAATCACCATAATCATCCGAATATCCAAAGCAGGTTTTGTTGTCAAGATTAAATTTTTATGCCGAAATTGCAATTTCAGGCCAGTTTGGAAGAACCCTATTCAGGTATTTCAGGTGATTTTCTACGGGAATATGCCACCCATGCTGTTCGCGATCACATTGTTGATGAGATGAACCTTTTCCTGGGCTGGGATTCCCAGGTCCGCGTGTATCCTGTCCTTGATTCTATTCTAGGTATTTCCAAAACCCGTGAGGAAGGTGACTGGCCTCACGGTGAACTTGTTGTTGCTGATCCCAAATATATTGATGAAATCAACTTTCTTGTTCATTTTCAAAAAGAGGAACAGCCGCAACTCGGAAATTTCAAACATGTCCGCAAACTACTTCTAACTGTTGAACACACTCCTTATAAGCTGGTTTCTGATGGCATGGCAATATTGGGAATAATTGGCGCCCCGTTACCGGATTTTTTTCTCAGTGCCGAGTTCTGCGGGAGGCATGGTTTCTTAAAAATAAATAACCATCGGGTTTGCAGTTTTTCAGACGGCAGCTTCCTCTCGACCAACTACCAGGCCAATCTTGTCGAATTTGAAGAAGCTCTTTTAGACTCCAATCTATCTCCATCTGCGGGAAACAATATTTTTAAAATAATTGCAGGGCTTGTTCACTCTGCCCAGCACCAGAAACATGGGTGCACTCTGGTCATTGATCTGAAAAGAATCCCTGTCAAAATATCGGGACAAACGTTGAGCCGACACCTGGACTTGAATAAACCTGATCACTTAGAGCTGGCGAAATCATTGACCAAACTGGATGGAGCACTTCATATTGGTAGAGACGGCCAACTTTATGGATTTGCCTGTCTGCTGGACGGCAGATCAATAATTAGCGAAGATCGGGCCAGGGGGGCGAGATATAACTCAGCGCTTCGCTTTACTGCTGAACATGACAACATTCTTATGGTCGTTGTTTCTGCTGACCGCCCGGTTTCCATTATTCAGGGAGGAGTGGAGATTAGCGGTACCTGCCAGTGGCGGCCGATTAGCGGCTGCATATTCGATTCCGAACCACTGGAATCATGGGTCAAGAAATAGCTCTCAAGGGTAACTGATACTTCATTATTACTTGATTGGAATCTGATCCTTTGGGCCAAGATAGAGTTAAAGGACTTTGTCCATTATTGTCACATGCAATATTGCGATACATGCCTTGCTTGACAGTAATGGAATATTTTTTTATAGCAGAATGAACATTCACTTTACCTTTTATAGTTTGTATTCATTATGAGTTTTTACGACACAACCGAACAGACAAGACGGGACAAGATCCTCCATGCAGCATTAAAACTCTTTTATGCCAAGGGATATTTCAAAACCTCGGTCCACGAAATCAGGGAGCAAGCTGATGTCAGCATCGGCCTTCTGTACCGGTATTTTAAAAATAAAGAGGAACTGGCTAAAACCATCTACAGTGACCTCCAGCAGGAAACCATAGATACTTTCGAGTCAATAGTTGCTGAGCATGAAACCGCAAGTGATTGCGCGAAAGCGATAATCACCTTTTACTTTGAACTTGCCGAATCGTACCCGGAAATAATTGATTTCATCGTTTTTGCACGGCATAAGGAGATAATGCCTCTGGGCGAGCCGATTTGCTCTGTTGGCCCACCTGAAATAATCCAGGAAATGCTTGCAAAAGCGATGGAAAATGGCGAAGTAAGGCGTATGCACCCGGCCGTTGCTGCGGCAAGTCTGTTCGGCAGCACAATTCGTCTTATCCAGTTCCGTCTTGGAGGATTGCTAACGGAACCTTTGCCAACATTCGTTGACCAGGTATTCGAGACAGCCTGGGATTCTATTGCGGTCAAACCGTGATGGCGTCGTAAAAAGTCCGATCTACTTTGTCATAGCGGTGTCGGCTAGTGCTCAACGTACCATTTGTACGCCTCCGCCTGACTGACATCGCTCTTCCTAGTATACCGAAATTTTTACTTAACCATCTTTTAGTGTGATTGACACTTGCATCCCCATCAATCTTAAGATCTAAAAGAATCCATACAATAATACGATAGCAGTAATAGAAAAAACCAAATCAAGGCATTTTTCTCCAGCAAAATGAGAAAAATGAATGTTCATTTTTTGCTCGATATGCTATTGGTAATTTCAAAGCGGTAATTGATATCCCTATTGCGGGAGAATGAATGTTCATTTCTCTGTGTCGTAACGGTATGCTCGCCGCACAAATTAACCTTATACAGGAGGAAGATATGGTTAAAAAAATGACATTGACAACATTTCTTTTTGTCTTTGCCTGCTCCGGTGTCGCTTACGGTGAAAGCAACAACGAACTTCGGCTGCAAATCGATGAGTTGAATAAAAAACTTACCGATGTTCAAAGCCGACTTGATGAGCAGGAAGATTCAATGGAAGCCCTTGAGGAAGGCTCTGAAAAAATGAATATTATGTCCCGTATAAAATTTTTCGGTGACATACGTGCAAGAGTCGACAGCAACACCACGACTGTGCCATCCTATTACAATGCCCGGGAAGCCGCCCTGGCTATGCGTAATTTCGGTATGGTGACCGAAAATTCCACCCCGGATGATATCAATAGGGCTTTTAATATGTTCAAGATGGGATACCCATCTGTTGAGGCCAGGCAGGCTGCGATGGGTA
The DNA here is from genome assembly GCA_937925895.1 of uncultured Desulfobacterales bacterium. Lineage (GTDB taxonomy): Bacteria > Desulfobacterota > Desulfobacteria > Desulfobacterales > UBA11574 > CALANC01. The sequence goes on along the minus strand of CALANC010000412.1, from coordinate 1,020 downwards.
TGGGTGGAGGATCAATCATTGATGCTCATGATGTGGATAATGACACGCTCTATACAACACGTTTTCGTCTGAATATGGTGGCCCAGGCGACCGAAAATATTCAGGTAAAGACCAGGTTTGTCGGCTACAAGGTCTGGGGATTGCAATCCTCCCCTTACGCGGAAGAGGACAATGGCGTATACAGCCCTTACTTCCTGACATCGCGTTCGTTTGATGGAACCGCAGGAAGGCAGCCCGAAGACAGCAAACTGCTCATGGATCGGGCCTATTTGAACTGGTCAAACATTGGCGGAATGCCAGTCTGGTTCTCTATCGGCCGTCGCCCGACCACAGATGGTCCTCCTGCGCAACTTCGCATGGGAACTGATTCAAAAATGGCTACCCCTATCAACTACATGGACTATCCTTTCGATGGTATTTCACTTGGCTACGCGTACCAGGATCCAATGGGACTTGATGGTTCAGGAAGAATCCGGTTCTGTTATGGCCGTGGGTTTGAATCAGGCCCCAATGTAGATGGTATGGCAATGGATGATGTTGATTTTGCCGGTATCAGCTGGGATGTCTTCGAAAAAGGTGACAGGTTCATAAACTTCCAGTCTTTTGGTGCTTACAACATTTTTAATGTTCCGGGCGACACTGTATACCCGAACCCGATCGAATACGCAGCAGCCAATGACAACAATCCCAATGATTACACCCCTGACACATCCTATTACGGAAGTGACGATATTTACCTCGACCGGGTTAATCTTGGCGACATCTACCACACAAGCATTCTTTATAAAGATAAGGTCTCTGACCTTAACTATTTCCTGACAGGCGGGTTGAGCCATACCGTTGCGGAAGGAATCGACGAGCTTGGCGCAAGCCTGCTTGGTTCCTGGGGTGCTGAGCCTGAAGATAAGGATGGCTACGGCATATATGCCGGTGTCAGATATGATATTGATGATATGGGCCTGAAGCTCGGTGCCGAGTTTAACTGGGGCTCCGAAAACTGGCTTGCCTTTACCCCGGGCC
>CALANC010000411.1 GCA_937925895.1 uncultured Desulfobacterales bacterium | reverse complement strand
TATCGGAGAAAATAATAAACAAAGAAAAAGCACACCAACGACTTCTCTCGTAGAGACCCTATGGTCTAAGAATCCATTTTTTCTCGCTTCCCTGTGGTGTACTCCCCAATGAAAAGAAAACAATGAAGCCCTTTTCTTTCCGAGATTATGTAAAAAATATTTATGAACTATCCACTCTAATAAGTTTGCAAGAAGCAGGCCAAGAGCGAATTGCAGCATCACAATACCTTTGAAGCTAGCGTTGCCACCTCTGACCGCTCGCCCTTAGTAAATGTAACATGTCCAGCAATTGGAAAATACTTAAACTTCTCAACAGCGTGCGCAAGGCCATTTGAGGTTTCATTAACATAAACATTGTCTATCTGTTCAATATCGCCAGTAAGCACTATCTTGGTCCCTTCTCCAACTCTGGTAAGAATTGTTTTTACTTCGTGGGCTGTTAGGTTTTGTGCTTCGTCAATAACAATAAAAGCATTGTTTATGGAACGACCACGAATATAGGTCAAGGCTTCAATTTGTATTTTTCCTCTCTCGACGTATTCTTGAAGATATACATTATCTTCTCCCATAATTGTTTCCAAGTTATCTTGGATTGGCATCAACCGTCCGGTATAGCAGGGAGAAAACAGCACGTGGGTCCCTGGTCCCTGTCGAGCAAACCTTTTTGCGATCCCTGTTGATCGAAGCAGCTTGGATGTGGAGAGCTAAGGATCCTTACGCCCGTGAGTTGTACAATAAACTGGTCAGTAAAACTGGAATACCACAACAAGCAAAAGCCGCTTTAGCCTGCAGATTGGCTATTATCCTCTGGCGCTTGAGCATCGAACAAAGTGCCTATACGTCCTTTAGGGCAGCTCGCGTGCGGCCTTTTGTCACTTTGGGTGGCGGACAAGAAAAGGTGAGGCTCTTTGGGCGTACCGAATCGGTACTGGGCGCAATCTGGCGCGAAGAGGAAAGGGCTATCGCTCAAGCCTCAATAACGATCAAAAAAATATCTGCTTCTTGACGGGGGACCACACAGGAAAAGGCTACCAAGGATCGAACCCTGGTAGCCAAAATGTTTACAGACTTAAAGAGCTCTCAATTTGTTAGTAACAATAAAATAATTTATCTATCAAGAAAAAACATTACGCTTCTTTACTCAAGTACGGAGGCCAATTCAGTGAATGACTCCTCACAAAATTTATTGCCAAAATGCCTAAACAATTCAGGACTAATCCCTTCAGTTATCCATTCATCAGCATGGCCATTGGTGATGAATCGAATTTCCTCCGATTTTGAATAAGGGTTGTAGCGTTGTTCGACCTCAATCGCATTTCCTGTATTGTCGCACTGGTAAACAAAAAAACGACCCTGATCATTATTTTTGACTTTAACAAACTTCATGTACGGTTCGCCGTAGGCAGAAATAACAGGAATCGCGATTATCACGATAAGAGCTAAAACTATCTTCTTCATGGTTACCTCCTTATATTGTTTTACGCCCAACGACCCATAAAAAACGTATCACCCGGTATATAGTTTTGGCAGTCCGGCTATCTCTTGGAGGAAAAGATGTTAAGACCCGTAACTCTCCGTCCCCACCTTTCGGCAGGTTTGGCTTTGTCAAACAAAAAAGAACATTGTTCGTTAAATAGTAAATAATCAAGTTTGTTTTTCAACTAAAAAACTGCATTATAAAATTAATTATTGTTATAAAACAATAAGTTGTGGTATATTTTATTAAATGTTGGTCCGGATAAAACGATGTGTTATTTTTTGTGATTTTTAGCTCGCCGGGATCTGTCAACATAGGAATTAATCAGTTTGACATGAGTTTCTAGTGGCAAAGATTCTAATGGCAAAGAGTTTTAGAGGAAAAGCGACAGTCAAAAACACGCTTGATTTTGTGCCTTGAATCGACCTCTTGCCAGAAATGAACTACCCCGCAGCAAGCTACGGGGCATCAAATAGCTCTAACGATTCACGGTGTGGTTGTTTATATTCTTCTTCGCGGACTTGTTTCCTAACGTCATTGGCAATTGTATCTTCATTGCCCTTCTGGCCGACGGTGTTTACAAAAAACCTTTCGACCAAAATTCCCCACCCCACAGTTACTTACTTCACTGATAGAGCCAACTTGAATATTTCGTGAGCAGTAATTTTTTTCACAATTCGTGCTTTCTGTGTTGCGCTATACATCGGAACAGACTGAACTAAAAAATGAACATGATCACGGTATGCTCCAATTTCTATAAACTGGGCCTAATACCTTTTGAATATTACTAATCATACAGACTTGGGATGATTGTCCACATCTTCAATGAAAATCACCCTGAGGTATTTTGCGGGGCAGACCAGATGGTATAACAACACGGATACACTGTGACTCTTGCGTAGATATTCACTCATGTTGCCAATGTTTCATCTTGGCGGTTACGAAGCAAGCTTCGGGGAATAGGGCCCCATGATCAAACAATTTTTTAGTTGCACATAAAAATAATTTTTAAGCTTTTATTGCTTGATGTAAAAAACCTGATAAATTTTTGTGAATATTAAGTAATTTTTTATTTTTTGGTCGACAATCAGTATCGCATTCACGGTTGTCATCTTGGGTTTGGCAAATCATTAAGAACAACGGGAGGTAATATGAGCGTCTGGCAAGGATTTGTTCTGTGCATGCTCCTGG
>CALANC010000410.1 GCA_937925895.1 uncultured Desulfobacterales bacterium | reverse complement strand
GCAGCACGAAAATCAAAATCAGATAAACAATATTTCTATAAAAGCCCTTTCTCCAAAAACTTAAAAGTATAAAAAAGCCAAACATATAGAAATAACCCAGAGCATGATTGTATCTATAGTTCCAAAAGTTTTCGTTTGCTGAGACGAAATACATCCCCTTGGTGGACAAGATAAAAAACAGATACAACACACTCAACAAAACAATTTTTGAAATAGCCTGTTTGGCAGATGAAGATCTGGAAACACTCATGAAGCAGAGCGTCAGGAATGCGGTCACAGACATTATCAGCAGGGTTAATTTTACGGTAAGCAGAAATTCAGGCTGCGTAATGATGAGATATTCAAAACTACTCTTGAACGTCAGTAGAAATTTTTCCGGAACATCGGCCAGGCTGACCGTAGAGGTTGTCTGAGATGCTGCAATCCCAAAAACCGGCAAGCTAAATTTATATAGGAGGACGCCAACTGCCATGGCAATGGCTTTCGGCAAAACATCTGCTTTCAGAAAAACGATAAAATCTTTTGAGTCTTCCTGAATGGTTAAAGATCTGACTATAAGAAAAGCCATGAATATAGTCAGAATCATACTCAGGCCTGGTTGATAGGTTGCCATCATGACGCAAACAATAACTGCGCCCAGGCCAATCCTTGTCCATCTCTGGGACGACACGGCTAACAGCGCAAGCGGGGCCAAAAGATGCGGTCCCGAGAATATTGGCCCGACAAACGAAAAATTAAACGACGTCATCACGGCGGGATAGAGCGAAACAAGCAGCGCACCTGCCGTTAAAGTAAGCGTTGAAGACTTTTTATCCCACAGATGAGTGGCCATCATTCCTCCACTGATATGCAACACAATCGTTACCAGTGGAAGGACAACCATGAGGTTAGCACTGTTGAATAAATGGAAAATAACAACCGAAAACCACCTGCCGGCTGGAAACTGCTCATCAGGGCTCGTATAGAGAAGCCTCGGTAATATTCCATGATTGTGCATTGGCTGATGCACGATAAACACCAAATACACCGCTATGTTAATAAGCAGGGCAGTGAAAAAAGCCACTTTGTAACGTTTATCAATCGAGCCCCAATAATGGGATAGCGCTTCAAATAGATCTTTTTTGACCAAGCCCGTTTTCCTTTGCGTCCGCAGAGTCACATTCAATAAGATTAGATCTCACCAGAAAAAGACTTTTCGAGTGTTTCGATATTTTGATGAAAGCCTAAATTACCCGGCATTTTGTTTTTTTGCGGCTCCTCGTGAAGAGAAAAAACGAAATGAAATGGTATATGTGATCAGGCTGACAGGAATTGCAAGCGTCATCCCTCCAACCATTAATATGGCAAAAGCCTCAAAACCAAGTGATGCAAGTGCTTTCATTGACGTCGTAAATCCAGTGTTGGAGGTCAGAATATCCAACGCAATTTTTACCCGTTCCCAGTTAAGCGTATAAGCAGTAAGGAAATTTCCCGCGACTAACGCAAAATAATACAAAGCCACAATAGTGACTGGATTAGCAATAATTGTGGCCACTATCAAAGCCGCTATTGTATTCGCCCGAATTAACGCAGTACTGGCAATAATAACAACTGTTCGCAAAGGCATAATGGGCATGATGCCCAGAAATGCGCCAATGGCGCTTCCGAGTGCCAATGAGCGTGGATTTCCATTAAGACGTTTATATCTCAAGTAATAGTATTTGACATATCTTGACGGGGTCATTCGATGCGAAATCCGTTTAGGGTGATATGAATGGGAAAGGAACCGCCCCATCGCTCATTTATGAGGAAAACTCGCACAAGGTATGTTACTCCTCAGATGGGAAGGCTACACGTCTTAATGGGCGGCAATTCAATTAATAGCAATCGATTCTTCAGCGCGACGACACGACCCATTATCATTATCTTCGCGACTAATCGAATTATTACATTGTTACTTCACAATGGCTGGGTTTATCTGCACCAATCTCCATGAACCTCATAGACGCCCGTGAGGTGCTGACAATTAAACCTCCCTTTATTATTCGAACTATGACCAAACTGTAGAAATGAAGATACGCTTGGCCCGGCACAAAATTGTAAAATGAATCTTTCTTAACCTGGTTCCGGAATAGAAAATGCCCACAGAAATACAGCAGCCATCTCAGATTGGAGAATTGTTGAACGATATCAGCTATGTGAATCAGATTTCCCGGGAGGAAATCGAGCAAAGTGCTGATCGCATGCGAATCTCCGTAAGCGAAGCTGCCCTGCAAACTGCAGATGCAAACGCCCTGATAGATGAATTATCAACCCAACTTGGAAATCTGACTGCAAAAGTCATCCTTACTGAAAAGGCCGTTCAATCATTACGATCTGAATGCAAACCTCCGAAAAAAGAAAAGAATATTTCTGTCGTAGAAACTGCTGACAACCGGGCGGCAGATTCTCACATTACCACCAATCAGCTCGCGGGTAACAAGAACCTGTATCCCGTGGAGATCTCTACAAATGGTATTAGCTATCTTTGGAGTGGTGCTGATCCGGAAATTCAATTTTCTTTCTCCCTTGACCGGAGCAATCCACTGGAAATGCAGATTCGGCTCTTTGCCGTAATCAAACGCCAATTCTTGAGAGAGCTGCAAATTATCGTTGATGGTGAACCAGTCAAACATCACTCTCGCCGGTCGGGTGGAATGCATGTTATCAGTTGTCAGATTCCCGCTATCTCCGGAAACCGGCCCACTGTCTTAACTATCCTGCTACCGGCCACATACAGCCCAAATGAATTGGTCGGCAGCCCGGACCGGCGAAAACTGGGCATCGCCATCAATGAAATCCATTTTGTGGCTCCTGAAAGCGGATTTGTCCGCATACTCGAACGGCTGCGATTAAAGAAATAGGCAAAATGCAATACTCACAGCTACTTGAGGGCAACCCAAATTTCTCTAATCAAAATGGCCGAGCTGCAAATCACAACTACCCGAAAATACCTTAAGCCGCTGTTGCCTGGCTGTACCAGACTCGAGCGCCAATATGAACCAAAGAAAATTGCCACAGGAATAAAATACACACAGACTGAAAACACAGCGTCAGACTACCCCCAAATTTCCATCGTAGTACCTTCATTCAACCAGGGACGATTCATCGGGCAAACCCTGGACAGCATCACAAGTCAGAATTACCCAAACCTTGAACTGATCATCGTCGACGGCGGTTCGAGCGACGAAACGCTTGACGTAATTAGCCGCTACTCCGAACACATCAAATGGTGGGTCAGCGAACCCGACAATGGGCAGGCAAACGCCATCAACAAGGGCATGGCACAGGCCACGGGCGAGATCCTGGCCTGGCTGAATTCCGATGATTGCCTGATGCCGGGGGCCTTGTTTCGAGTAGCGCAGGCATTCACCTCATCGAAAAACATCGATGTCGTCTATGGCCACCGCGTGTTGATAAACGAGTCCGGCGAGGATGTCGGAATATGGATACTGCCCGGGCACCGAAAGTTCCTGCTCACTTATGCAGATTTCATCCCGCAGGAAACCATGTTCTGGCGTTCCGGTTTATGGACCAAAGTGAGTGGCCGGCTTGATGAATCGTTCCGCTTTGCGATCGACTGGGAACTGATTTGCCGGTTTATCGAGGCAGGAGCGAAATTCGAATTGATCCCCGCCTTTCTGGGTCAGTTCAGAATGCATGACATGCAGAAAACCAACGCCCAAATCGAAACTGATGGCTTCCGGGAGATGGAGATCATTCGCCGACGATTCAGGGAGAACTTTTCCCGCCACATTGCCCTGCAAAATCAGTATTACCGCTTGCAGCGCGCCAACCTTTACTGGTTCCTTATACAGGCCCGAATGACGGAAATATTGTGGCGTTTGAAGTTGATTAGGATCGAATAGCCCTACCAGGGCTCCACTACTTCCGAAACTCAGGCTGATCCGTTAAGCCACCGCCAAAAATCCCGGTAGGCCAGCATCAGCGGCTTCAACAAGTGCGCGCTGCCATTGAAGACAAAAAGTGTGCCCTTCAAAAAAAGACGCGAAGGAACCATGAACCACAATCGCCGCGGATAGTACAGGCGGGTGAATTTCAACGCACTCAGCGTTGAATGATATTCCGTTTTTGGGGTGCGTTGCCTTTTTCGGATGCGGGTACTCAATCCGCCGGCATGGCGTATCAACGCGTCCCTGCACCAACCCAATTCGAATTCAGGCTTCAGGCGCTTGGCCAGGTCCAGTTCTTCGAA
>CALANC010000409.1 GCA_937925895.1 uncultured Desulfobacterales bacterium | reverse complement strand
AAATCGAATCTAAATCATAGGTGTTCAGCATGTTGTTCAGCTCAGAAGAGACTCAAGAGGGAGCATCACCATTTAGAAAAAGAGTTGACGCGTCCCGTTCTTCTATCTCAATCACTGACCTTTTTACTGAGATTTTCATGCTTTAAGTATCGCTGTTCTGATTGCATCCCCGACTTCATGGGTCTTGCTCTGTCCGCCCATATCCTTCGTCTGAATCTCCCCGGACTGTAAGACCTCGGTTATGGCATTTTCGATATCCTGGCCGGCTTGTGTCTCACCAAGATGTTCCAGCATCAATCGAATGGATTCAATTGACGCAATGGGATTCACAACGGCCTTTCCTGTATACTTAGGGGCAGAACCGTGTATCGGTTCGAACATGGAAGGGTAGATCTTGTCGGGATTGATATTGGCTCCCGCGGCAAATCCCATCCCACCCTGCAGCATAGCGCCTAAATCGGTGATGATATCCCCAAAAAGGTTTGAAGCTACAATAACGTCAAAATACCCCGGATTTTTCACGAGCCACATTGTTAATGCATCCACCAGAGCTTTGTCCGTCCTGATATCTGGGTAATCCCGGGCAATCTGATCATACACGTTGTCCCAAAAGACCATGGAATAATTGAGAGCATTGGATTTAGTGCAGTTTGTGACCATTCCCACCTGCGGCTCATCGTCATATTTTCTGCGTTTTCTAGCCAGGTCAAAGGCATACCGAACAACCCTTTCACAACCTTTTTGGGTGAACACCGCCGTTTGCGTCGCAAACCCGTCTCGAGAACCGGATTTAAAAAAACCGCCCATCGCGGAATACTCGCCCTCTGTGTTTTCCCGGACTACCACCATATCAATTGATTGCGGTGTAGCTGTTATTACCGGTGTTTTTACACTAGGGTAAAGTTTGATGGGTCGAAGGTTAACGTACTGGTCGAACCCTTTTCGAATGGCCAAAAGCATGGTAAGAGAAACATGATCCGGCACCTTCATCCCATCCCCAATACACCCCAGGAAAATGGCGTCAAATGCCCTCAAGATATCCAAAGCATCATTGGGCATCATAATGCCGCGGCTGAGGAAATAATCACAACCCCATGGGAAATGCTCTGTGTCCAGATCCAATGTATATTTTTCGGCAACCGCCATGAGAATTTTTAATGCTTCTTCTGCCACTTCATTTCCGACACCATCTCCAGGTATAATTGCGATACGATATGCTGGCATCTCACCCTCCAGAACGCGATGTTACGAACATTATTTTTTGATTAAAGGTCTCTGTCACCACAAGGCTCCCTATTGAGCCGTCAGGCCTCCATCCAGAATCAATGAAATGCCCGTTATCCATTTTGACTCATCAGATGCCAAAAAGAGCGACGCATAGGCCACGTCTTCGGGAGTTCCCGGCCTGCCTAACGGTATTTTTGATAAGATTTCATTCCAGGCTTTTTCATCCTTTTCAGCCAATTCGACGAGATCCCGGGTCATCTCTGTTTCGACAAAGCTTGGGCAGACACAATTAACGCGGATATTATAAGAAGCGTAATCCATAGCCATCGCCTTTGTAAGCAGAACCACACCGCCTTTCGATGCTGAATAGGCGGATCGATCGGGTCTCGAAACAATCCCCAGTGTGGAGGCCGTGTTGACGATTGATCCGCCTCCACCCTTAATCATTTCCGGTATCACGAACTTTGAGGAAAGGAATACGCCTTTCAAGTTTACCTCCATAACACGTTCCCACATCTCCACTGAAAGGTTCGTAATGGGGGTCTTAGTCTCCTCCGGAAGAATGCCGGCATTGTTGAATAGAATGTCAATCTTGTGGTAGTTATGAACAGTCTTTTCCACCATCTTTTGCACATCAGCCGCCCGGCACACATCTGTCTTTATGAATACGGCTTCTCCTCCGAGCTCATGGATAGCGTCGACAGTCTTTTTTCCTTCTGATACCCTTCTTCCTACAACAACGATTTTTGCCCCTTCTCTTGCAAATAGAATCGCTGAAGCGCGTCCTATCCCAGATGTAGCCCCGGTAATAATTGCAACTTTGTTCTCTATTCTCATATTTAAATTCCAGTTGTCATGCCATATAAAAAGTTCGAGTTTCCGTTTCAAACAAAAATAGGACCATGTTCTTCGATTTGGGCAGTCTAAGAGATATTACTAAATTAACGGATGGCAGCGCCTATCAATAATATTTCCTCACCGAATGCCATAGATACATGAAAAAATTTTACAGAAACCTTCTTCATGAAAGGCCTGCGGGGGATGCCGCAAGATCGAATAGAGTCTGAAACCGTTAGCGTATTTGATAGCAGTACAGATCCACTTTGAAGGAAAAATAACAAATCACCCCACCAACCCCAGAGAACAAATGACTTGGGTCTCTTCAATACTTATTACAGGAATCTTCTTTTAACCAGTAGGATAGCCTGCCGGAATAATAAATCTTTAACGGGTTCCACAGATGATCGAAAGATGTTCGATTTCGTCGATTACCACCCGTGTCTGATCTCAAATTCTCCGGGCAAAGAATCCAACATGTCCAGAGAAACCAGTTTCGTGGGTGGCCTCTGGTATAGATATCCTATTTCGGCTGCCGGTTTACCCGTCAACCTGGCCAGAATTTCCTGCACGGTGGGACCGCACATTCTGCCCTGACAGCGACCCATACCCATGCGGGTCAGGCGTTTAAGTTCATTTATTTCTGTTACACCGCTGCTGATAACTCCTTTTAGATCACCCAGAGTAATCTCCTCACATCGGCAGATTATGGTTTCATCATTTGCAAGTTCATAGAGACCGGACCGAGGGACAGATATCTCATCCAACACATCCCGCAACCGTTGGATCTTTTTCATGCTGTCGAATAAGGGTTTTTTTGTTTTTTTGGCTTCATCTGATGATATGCGGCCGAGTGATTGGGCCAGAGAAATCCCGGCTATTCGCCCTTCAAGCTCTGCTATAGAACTACCGGCTACCCCGGCTCCGTCACCCACGGCATATACACCCTCTACTGATGTCTCCATGTCATTCTTTCGCTCAGGTACCCAGCCCCCAAAGCGTGGCTCATACGTATGCTTGCATCCCACAAGTCGTCCAATCTCGTTCGAGGGCATCAAGCCGTAGCCGAAGCACACGGTGTCGACTTCAAGGGTTCGAAATGTACCTTCAATAGGCCTCCACGCCTTGTCCACCTGGGCAATGACGGCTTCTTCTACCTGCTCGTCCCCAAGGACTTCTGTGATGATATGTTTCCGCAGCATAGGGACGCCAGCCTTTCGGATTCCCCGCATATATTGCAGTCCGTCGGTCAGCAGTCCCCAATTGCCCCGAAATCCGCCCAGCAGCTTCATCCAGTTGTCTATTTCACCCGCCTCCAGAACCGCCTCAACATTTCCTCCGGCATCCAGAACTTGATTTGCCACAACCAGTTGCAGCGGACCTGTACCGGCAAACAGGATATTCTTTCCCGGTAGCACTCTCTGCATTTTCACCAGCGTTTGGGCACCACCCGCCGTCAAGACACCGGGCAGCGTCCAACCAGGAAATGGAACGGGCCGTTCGTAAGCGCCCGTCGCCACCACGAGCTTGTCGAAAGTTAGACTGTTTCCCTTGCCTGCTTGTTGAAAGGCCATAACTCTATTTTCAAATATCCCGAAAACCAGGGCATCTTCCAGGTAATTTATTTTATCACGGTAAGCATTAAACTCTGCAAGCAGCTCTTTACCTTTTTCATAATCTGGTCCCATAAATTTTGGATCCGTCAGGTTAAATCCTTCATTGTGCTGACCATAAATCCGGCCCCCGGGTTTCAAATTTTCATCCAAAACAATGACGTTCAAACCCGCTTTAGCCGCTTCCACCGCGGCGGCGATACCGCCAGGACCGGCACCTATAACGACCAGTTCGATCTCTTTCACTCCCCCATCTTTCATCTCTGCAATCCTTTCTGTGTCTCAACGCGAGTTCCAGGCCTTGCCATGGTCTGGCAAGCCCTCGTGTTAGGGACACCGTCGATTACCATTATGCAGCTGTAACACAGACCAATACCGCAGCACATCCCTCGGGATTCATTTCTCTTGGGCGTCTGGTTAGTCGTCAGTTTTCCGGCCGCCATGAGTGCAGCAGCAACCGTTTCTCCTTCGTATGCAGTGATTTTTTCCCCATCCGCTTCGATTTCAAACGGCTGGCCCCTCTCTACACCTTTTGAGATCCTTAAACCGTTCATTACTTTTCCTCCCTTGCTTCCTGACATGCATCAGTTATTATCTTGGAAAAGGTCTAAGATATTGCTGATTCGAATGGAATGCTTCCCTTTTTCGGATCTCTTTACCCCGTCGCTCAGGGGAAAAATATCTGAAATTACAAATAGATGTTATCGAATCGCGTCCATCTCACACCTGTTAGATCCATCGAGGGCTCACTGTCAACAATCCATTCCGACAGCATTCTCCCTGTGATCGGACCCAGGCAGAATCCGTGCCCCGAATGTCCCGCAGCCAGGAACAAGCCTTCCAGACCGGGGGCCTTGTCTATGATACAGACCGCGTCCGGAGTCCAGTTTGTCAACCCAGCCCAAGCATGAACGACGTTGATCTTATCAAGAAAAGGGAAGAGCAACGAAGTACTTTCACCGGCAATCTTGAATGCGTCATAGGTTGATAACTTGTTATAATTCTTGACTGGGACACTCGGAATGCCGATGTGAATGCCCCCGTTCAAGGCTTGGCGAAAATAGGCGCTGCAAGCATCAGCACTGATAAACTCTGTGAAGACCGGGGGGAGGGATTCGGTAACCATCAGTTGGGATCTTTTGATCTCCACCGGATAATCCAAACCTACTTGATTACATATGGGCTTCGCCCAGGCACCTGCCGTATTGACAAAAAAAGTCGCTCTGTATTCACAGCGCCCCGTGACTGCGGCCACCACCCGTCCGGATTTCACCACCAACTGTTCCAGTGGTTCATTTTCTTTGATCAGAACACCCTTTCTCTTCGCCGCCCTCGCAATAGCTTTGGCCACCAATAGTGGATTCGCGCACCCATCCGTAGGGCAGTATGTTGATCCTAGAATTTCCAGATCTTTTCGAAGCACCGGGATCTGTTCCCTCGTCTCTTCCGGGTTCAGCAGTCGAACATCCAATCCCTTGCTCTGCGAATATTCTAGTTGCTTTACCAAGGTATCGTAAGTATCTGGATTGCTCAGGATGTGCAGATTCCCGCCCTGCCGGTATTCCAAATCCCATTGCAGTTCTTCTTTCATTGCCCTCCAGATCTTCACTGATTCAATGGCCAGGGGAAGTTCTGCCGGATCGCGTTTTTGTTGTCTCACACCACCACCGTTCCTCCCCGAGGCTTCTCCACCAATGAACCCTTTCTCGATTAGGACAACGGAACTTCCTCGTTTGGCCAGTTCATAGGCCGTCGAACAGCCCATGATTCCGCCACCAATTACCAATACATCGGCTTCTTCATATTGAGGCATCTTATCTCCCTTCATTCGGTTGAAACAGGGGTGGACTGAAAATAAACAGGACTTCAGCCTCTCTCCGCCCCGGATTCTTCCATCGATGGGGACATCCACCATCTATGTGAATACTATCCATCGGTTCTAAAAGAATCTTGTCGTTGTCGATCTCAAATTCAAAGGTCCCGCCCAAACAGATCGTCACTTCTTCAGAATTATGGGTTATGAAATCCTTGCCGCTTTTTCCGCCCTTTTCAATGATGTTATGAAGTACTTCCAGTCTGGCATTTTCAAAATTTGCTGAAATGGAACGAAGTAAGTTCTTCTGGGGTTTGAGCGTTGTCATGGTGCCCTCCCCCTTCCGCGTGACATGATAGGCAAGATCCGGGTGTTTCCTATCCAGAAAGAAATTGAGATTCTTTCCGAGCCCCATAGCAATCTTGTGTAGTGTCGTTAC
>CALANC010000408.1 GCA_937925895.1 uncultured Desulfobacterales bacterium | reverse complement strand
ATTTCAGTTTTGCTTGGCCTACGGCGGAAATCAGTATCATGGGACCAGAATCAGCTGCATCGATCATTTGGGCGCAAGATCTGAAAAAGGCCGAACAATCTCCTGAGTATGCCAAGATTTTGGAAGAAAAACGAAAAGAATATCATGATCAATATATTAATCCATTTCGGTTGGCGGAAAATTACCGGTATGATTTCATCGACGATATTATCGATCCTCGGGATACCAGACAGGTGTTGATACGCGCATTTGAAATGGCTTGGGAAAAGAATGTTGAACTACCGGATCGGAAACATGGAAACCCGCCGGTTTAATACTCTGTTACATGAGGTGATCAATGTCTGAAAATTTGATTTCCGTGATGTCGCCCCTATCGGGTGTTTTATATCGAAAACCGGCTCCGGATCAACCGCCCTTTGTCGAAGAGGGTGGCCAGGTAAAAAAAGGAGCAACGCTTTGTTTGTTGGAGACCATGAAAGTATTTACCAAAGTGAAGTCTCCGGTTGATGGCACAGTAACCGAGATTTCCATCGGTGATGAAGAGACCGTTGGGAAAAATCAAGTTATTATGAAGATTCAATCCTAGGGAGTTCATTCATGTCGTTTTCCAAGGTACTGGTTGCCAACCGTGGTGAAATTGCCCTGCGGATTATTCGCAGCCTCAATGAGCTAGGGATTCGGTCGGCTGCCATTTATTCTGAGGCAGACTCGGACTGTCTACACAAGGAATTGGCAGATGAAGCGCACCTCATCGGCCCCCCGCCTGCCGCCAAAAGCTATTTGAATGCCGCCCGGATTGTGGAGGTTGCCAAAGAGATTGGTGCTGACGCTATTCACCCGGGGTATGGCTTCCTGGCAGAAAATGGTGAGTTTGCAGCGCTGTGTGAAAAGGCAGGGCTGGCCTTCATCGGTCCGACGCCGGAAAACATGCGGCTTGCCGGAGACAAACTGATGGCCCGGCAGACGGTTGCGGCTGCGGGTGTGCCTGTTGTGCCTGGCAGTGACCAGGGATTTTCATCTCTTGAAGAGACCATCGAAACCTGTGCCGCCATAGGTTATCCGTTGATGCTGAAGGCTTCTGCCGGCGGTGGCGGGCGTGGCATGCGGATTCTGAACGATGAGCAGGATCTAAAGGACGACTTTGCCATGGCTGCAGCCGAAGCCCGGGCGGCTTTTGGTGATCCGACGCTGTATGTGGAGAAATATATCCTGCATCCCCGGCATATCGAAGTTCAGATTCTTTCCGATGGAAAAGGTGATGCCGTCCATTTGTTTGAACGTAATTGCTCTGTTCAGCGGCGACACCAGAAGTTGATTGAGGAGGCGCCATCTCCGAATTTGTTGCCCGAGGTAAGACAGGCCATCCACGCAAGTGCTGTAAAGATTGCCAAAGCCATCGGGTATAGAAATGCAGGAACCGTTGAATTTTTACTCGATGCGGACAATCACTTTTATTTTATGGAGCTCAACGCGCGTATTCAGGTGGAGCATCCCGTAACGGAAATGATTACAGGACGGGATCTGGTCAAGGCCCAGCTATCCATCGCCATGGGTAACGGAATCGGATTCCAGCAGGCAGATATTCAACAGCAGGGGCATGCCATTGAATGCCGCATCAACGCTGAGGACCCCTCCATGGAATTTGTCCCGTCTCCGGGCACCATCGAAACGTATCGGTCACCGGGGGGCTTTGGTGTAAGATTGGATACGCACCTTTATTCAGGGTATGAAATTCCAATTTACTACGACTCGTTGTTGGGGAAACTGATCGCATGGGGCAGCAACCGGCGAGAAGCCACGCGTATCATGCAGCGGGCACTGCTGGAATTATCCATCGGACCGGTCAAAACAACAAAACCATTTTTGCTGCAGGTCATTCAACATGATGAATTCGTGAGTGGTAAATATGATCTGGATCTGGTTCAAAAAATCCTGGATCTTTTGGAAAATCAGGAGGACGGTTTCTGAAAAACGATAGCCTGCAATCATTGGTTGATTGGTTCGGTCTTGAAAATAAAACAGCCCTGGTGGTGGGCGCCAGCCAAGGTTTGGGACGAGAGGTCGCTCTCAGTCTCGCCAGAGCAGGTGCAGATGTCGCATGTGCCGCCAGAAATTCCTTGAAATTGCAAGAAACTGTCGAAGTCGTCAAGGACTTGGGCAGGCAATCCATAGGGATACCCGCCGATGTTACCCGGGAGCGACAGGTGATTGCTCTCATCAACAGAACTGTCGAGATATTTGGCCGTATCGACATTCTTTTTTACTGTTCCGGGAGGATGCATACCGGGTCTTCTCTTAACATGCCACTAACGGATTGGGAGCTTGTCCTAAAAACCAATCTCACAGGTGCGTATGTGACCTGCCGCGAAGTTGCAAAAAATATGAAACAGAATGGCGGTGGTCATATTATTCTGATCGGTTCAGCCTTTGCGGAACGTGTGTTGCCCTACTGTTTGGCGTATGTTGTCAGTAAAGCCGGTCTTTGCCAGATGATCCGAAACCTGGCAATTGAATGGGCCGGATATGGTATTCGTGTCAATGGAATAGCGCCCGGTTACTTTGACACCGACATGCCGGCAGCTGTTTTGGGAAACCCCGATATGCGGAAACGGGTTCTGAAGCGGATACCCATAGGGCGTGTTGGGGATCCACCGGAAATAGGCCCCCTATCTGTTTATCTCGCGAGTGACGCTTGCGACTACATGACCGGTGAAATCATTTGTATCGATGGCGGGCAGACGAATTACACATCTTAAACACAAATTTGCAAACAGGCTATTTTCTTGTAATCATATCCTGCGGTTTTTCCTTTTTACAGGGGACCGGATATGGAAGCCATAGATGAACTTGGTTTTGCTGAAATAACCCATCAGCCTGGAGAATATCATGATAGACGTATATCGACAGGATGCGGTAGCCACAATTACCCTGAACAATCCAGACAAGCGAAATCGCCTGAGTATCCAGGCTATGACGGATCTGGCATCTTCATTTAAAGAACTCAATGCCAGCACGGAAGTTCGTGTGATCGTTATTACCGGGAGTGGACAGAAAGCTTTTTGTGCCGGAGCTGATCTTGGAGAATTCGATCGGCCAGGCATAGTGAACCAGCGCAAGCAGAACGCTGCCTACCGGGATCTATGCATGGCGTTGTACGAGACGCAGAAACCGGTGGTAGCAAAGGTCAATGGCGCTGCCGTGGCAGGTGGTATGGCCCTGGTAACTTTGTCACATCTGGCCGTCGCTTCTACCACGGCTCGTTTCGGGACCCCGGAGATTAATGTAGGTGCTTTTCCCAACATGGTTATGGCCGGTATTTTACGAGCAATCCCCAAAAAGGCGGCCATGAAAATGATTCTCCTGGGAGAAATCCTTGATGCGCAGGAAGCACTGGAAATGGGTCTGGT
>CALANC010000407.1 GCA_937925895.1 uncultured Desulfobacterales bacterium | reverse complement strand
ACTGCAGACGCGCGCTCACCCCCCAGGGGACTCACATACCTAACAGCGGCCATAGCGGCACGGGTTACGTTGTCAAGGCACTCGTGTTGTCACTGTTCGTGCGCCAGCAGGGACGCCCGTATATTGCGATACCGAACAATGAGGACCTAGTCGTTCTGAAGGAGCTCATAGAAGCCGGCAAGGTCACACTCCGGTCATTGACAGAACTTACCTGCTGAGCGAGACCCCTGAGGCCTTCCGGTATCTGGATAAAGGTCACGCCCGGGGAAAAGTAATAATAACTGTGGAACATAGCAACAAAACCTAACGAGACGCTGCACCGGACAGCAATTTCGTTGTGCTGCATTACCGCCGGTGAGCTTGGTCGTTATCCACACTTTTGGAACCTGTCATGTACGGTTCTTAGGGGGCTTGGGGCTGGGAACAGCTCCCGGCTACCCAGTATTTTTGGATTTTGGGCAAATCGCAAAATGTGGGATTCACCACAATTTATAAAAACCAGTACTATCTATTGTATTCCACTCTGGTTAGCTGGTATTAATCATCGAGCACTATGGCAAGAAATATGCGGGCCGGGTTTGTGGTCCATGCTTGAAAACCTTAATGGGAAAAGTTCAAGATTTGAAACGGAAATCGCAAACGGAATCGGACGTTATACCGAAGTTGATGAATGCAAATAATCTTGAATTTTCGCTATTACTATGACAATTAATATATTGTATGCTATTCAATTGTTTTACCCTGATTGATCTGGGGGTCTTTTAATGAATAAAAAACCAACATTCAAAGAATTTGAACAAAAAATAAAAAAGCTTGAGAGGAAAGTTGAAACGTTCAGCAAGGCAGATGATGCCTTGGCTGAGAGTGAGATGAAATGTCAACTGCTGCTGCAAAATCTTCCGACCATCGTCTACAAAGGATTCAAAGACTGGTCTGTGGAGTTCACGGACGATAAAATAGAGTCACTAACGGGATACAGCCGCGAGGAATTTAACTCAAAAAAACTGAAATGGTCGGATTTAATCTTAAAAGAAGACATTGAGTCTGCAAGAGATAGTTTTATCGAAGCCTTAAAAAACAGCGATCCATACGATAGGGAGTATAAGGTCAAAACCAAGTCGGGAGATATTCTTTGGATCCAAGACAGAGGCCAGATCACCTATGACAAAAAGGGGGATGTTAAATATATTATCGGAACCTTTTTTGATATCAGTGATCGGAAAAGGGTTGCGGAAGAATTAAAGAAGCGAAACGACCAGCTCATTCAAGCCAGAAAGATAGCTTCTTTGGGGATTTTAACCGCAGGCGTAGCCCATGAATTGAATAACCCACTGAATAATATCTCCACTTCTATTCAAATACTTCTTGAAGAATTAGAAGAGGGTAATATTGAACATCAACGGAATCTGCTGGTAGGATCGGAAAAAGAGATTGAAAGGGCTAAAGATATTGTTAAAGCGCTGCTGGAATTTTCACGTGAAAAATCTTTAAGTTTGAGTCGGGTACAATTTAAATATTTTGTTGAAAAAACAATCAGGTTGATCAAAGAGGAATTACCCTCTGAAATAAAAATAAATGTGAATGTTCCTGAAGATATCGAAGCAAGTTTAGATCCGAAACGGATTAACCAGGTTCTTATCAACTTCATCTTAAATAGCGTGCAGGCAATTACAGGAGAGGGGAGCATAACCATTAAAGCTTGGGAAGTAATGGAAGAAGATGCAAAGATGCTTTATTGCCAGGTTCAAGATACTGGCCATGGGATTTCCAGGCAAGATTTTGACAAGATCTTTGATCCCTTTTTTACCACCAAGGATGTGGGAAGAGGCTCCGGTTTAGGTCTTTCCATCTCTCATAATATTATTGAACTGCACGGCGGGCGTATAGATGTTGAGAGTGTTCCGGGAGAAAAAACAAAATTTACCGTTATCTTACCTTTAGATGAGAATTGAGGGAAAGCTGCTGAAAGATTGAAGGTTTTTTGGCCAACGCGCTATATTGTCATCAGAGTGTTTGGAAGTGTTTAATGAAAATGAAGACCTAATGGGCGGCACCCTACTTTTTTGCAAAAAATGTAAAGCTGTCTGCCTTTCATCAATTGTTTCGTGACAGTTGTTAAAAGTTCATGAATACGTTCGACAATCGCAATTCTTACGACTTTAGAAATACCTGTGTACGATACGCAAGTCTTCAGTCTCGAAATAGTGAGACTTCGGCTATTATTGCTCAATCAGACCTATGAATTAGTTTCCATCCATAAATGGCCCTTTTTGCCAGGATCTGCGTTCTCCGCGGGTTTTCGGTTGCGGCGTACAGGGAGTACGCCTCACCGTAAACCCTTGTGCGGCCTTGATCTGGACGAAAATGGTTCATTTATGAATAGGAAACACTCCGTATCCATTTTACAATTGTGGATGGACACGAATTAGAAAACGAGAATTGTTGATAAAATTCCACGATTTTCTTATTTGTATGGCCATACAATATATTGGGTTGATGCCATCTGGTTTGAAACGTGTGATACTCCAACATACATAGTATAGCTGGTCGGGTAGCAAAAAGGACTATAAATTTTTAATATAAAATCCTTGAATGTACGTACGCCAAATTACGCTTCCATTGGCCTTAAACTTCCCGGCAAATGGAATATTTTCATCGCCATTGCTGTATTATTATCTTCGTAGCAAGTTTAAAATGCCTGATTGACACATATCATTCAATAGCTATGTCGGCCTTAGTTTTTATTATCCAGTGAATAAGTTAAGTTGCTTTTCTAGACCTGCCTTAGTTTTACCTGAGGTGCTGGATCGTGGCTTTGCTTTAACTAAAGTGGTGGATCGGGTTTTTGTTTTTTCTAAAATGCTTGGACGTATCTCTGTTTCATTTAGATCAAACGCCTCTATCAAGCGTTTGTATGCATTATTGTAATCACAATATATCAAGGTACTTACAATAGATCAAGGCCAAAATAGATAGTTTAAAAAAGGTTGAAATAGAGATGATAATACTTGGTAACACACTGTTTATATAAGTTTTTAGTGTATTCTTTGCTTTCAGGGTTACATTTTATATTAGATAAAAACTAGATAAAACAAATGGTTATGTAATATAAAATCATGAAGAACGTTAAGTATATATCAGAGGAAAAGAAGGCAAAAACAGGGCATTGGTACCCCTGTTTCAAGTCGAGGTGTAGCCCGAATTTGATTTTATGTTTGATCCCGTATTAAATTCTTTCAAGCACTTTTATTATGCTTTAGAAACGTTAGGTGTGAAGCTCCCCGCCCTAAAGGGCGGGGCTTGCAGGGAGCATCCGGTCAAAAAACGAGGTTTATTTGACAATGATTAAAAAACAGGATTTATTTGACCGGACCATGACCATTATTTGATATCTGTAATAAGATCGAATTTTGAATACCGGCAAGATATACCAATGCAGATCAACACCTGTCTCCAATTCTACTCATTCAACTCCATCTCTATAACCTGATCAATAGCAAATCTCTTGACAAACCAAATACTTAAAGATAATCTACCCAAATCTT
>CALANC010000406.1 GCA_937925895.1 uncultured Desulfobacterales bacterium | reverse complement strand
GATTTAACAATCAAGTTTTAAAATACGGTTCTGATGCAATTTTACCGCAGAACCTGAATAATATATGGTTACCTATTCTACAAAATATGGCTGAGGAATTTTTAAATACCAGCTATGATTTAGAAGAATGTAAAAAACCGGATGACGTTGCCGATCCAATTCTAACTGTCTGTGTATCAGATATATTGAATTCCCGGGGCGACAACACGACCGACATTTCAATTGAGAAAATGTTGGAGATGATAACGATTTATTCTCTATCGTTAATCATGGAGGCAGTGAGTAGAGAATCAGGAATTAAAATAGAGCAACCCACTCTTGAGAATATACTTTCATGGGATATTATTAACAGATTACGAGTGACAAACCCGCACTTTATTGAAGTTCTGGAACAGGCATGTATCTTGCCGGATTCCGAGATTGGATACTAAGGCAAATGTGCTTTGATCTCTTTGTATTCCCTTATGGTTTTTTCCATTATCTCCTTAATTGATAAAACCTCATCGATAAGGCCAACCCCATGGCCTGCAGAATAGACGGTTTTATATGAAGCCTTCGAATCCACATCGCCAAATAGAGACCGCGCAGCACGATTTAGCGAAATGAATCGTTTGATTCTTTTGTTTTTTGTAAATATTTCTTCAATCAACCCCTTTTCCAGACCCAGTGCCTCCAATTCTTTGGTTCGAATAAAATTGCCGGGGAATCCGTCTACCCTGTCGGTATTTACGATATCTTCACATGCAGCGCTGGTAATTGCAATTTTATATTTTTCTGCAACTTCTGCTTCTTTCGAGGCAATAAAGCGTGTTCCCATATAGACTGCAGAAGCGCCCAGAGCAAACGCCGCTGCCATTCCATTTCCGCTCACAATACTACCGGCGGCAACGACCGGCAGTTCAATCTTTTTCACTAAATTAGGAATGAGGGCTAAAGGTGAAATATTTCCAGCATGACCACCAGCACCAAATCCCACAGCGATGAGCCCATCAGCTCCAAGATCAGCAACCTTTTTAGCATGCTCATATCCTACGACATCACAATACACTCTAGTTCCCACCTGATGTGACAGTCGAATCACCTCTGCTGGATTTCCCAAAGAGGTTATGATCAAGGGTACCCTCTCATCAAGTGCATAATCGATCTGCTTGTACTGGTATTTGTTAGACTTTTGAACGATAATATTGATTCCAAACGGTTTTGTGGTCAGATCTTTTATCTTGATAATAGCTTGACGATATTTCTCGATGGGACGGTAATTTAGAGCCGGAAAGGTTCCCATTCCGCCTGCTTCGCTTGCATTAACTACCATTTTTACCGTGCTCACAAGAAACATAGGGGCACAAATAATAGGATATTTAATATCAAACTGTGTTGAAAAATCTGTTTTGATAGAATCCATTGACATCACCTCTCAAAATGGTCTTGCCAGTATAACAAACCTAAAATAACATGAAGGGAAATCAACGTCGAAATCTAACGCCTCAAATTCCATCTTTTCCGGCAAAGGAATTTATCTCATGACCGACGGACCAAATGATTCGCTTTTGTACTTAGTGGAGGAGGCTTGCACACCGTTATGCGTCGGCTATCTGCCACCTGCTCAAATAGCGGGTGTTTAAATGAATTCGGTTTTTTTGGACGCAATGGATCAAAGCGCTTCAGCAAAGTTTTTGCCGGCCTGATAGGCTTCTTCAAGGTATTCCGGGTGTTTTAACACATCGTCTTCAAAATCCAGCCCCCGATATAGAAGGGATCGCCAAAGCTCCATGTCTAACACATCAAAAAAATATTTGATTGACAAAAGGGTGCCGGCAAAAAGTTTTTTCCCTTTGGTGGCCCCGACTGAAATAAAGAGACCCTTTCGTTTGGGTTTCCATTGATCGAAAGGGACTTTATCAAGCCAATATTTTTTTACCCAAAGTGACTGACAGCGATCCATTAATATTTTCGTGTGGGCACTGACCGAATAAAAAAAGATGGGACTGGCCAGCATCAATCCTTTTGCAGCCAGTATTTGCTCAATAACGGGTTGATAATCATCTTTAATGGCACACTGCCCGTCCTTTTTACAACCGTATATTTCAAGGCAAGGCGACATTTTTTGATCTCTTAGAATGATTTCCTGCACCTCGGCTCCGGCTTCAATAGCGCCTTTAACGGAATGCTTAAGCAAGGTTGCCGTATTTCCCCGGCGCCTGGGACTGCCATAAACAGCTATAATTTTATCCATTTCTTCTCCTTTCTTAAAAGCGCTCCCTCCTCTAAACCAACGCACATATTTTACGGCGCATCATATTAAAAGATTTTTTAGATTGCAAGATTAGCAGTTGACCTATTGAATAGTATATGTTGTGATTCTCTTAGAATTTTATACCTAGAATGAATATGCTTTCAATCCAAATTAAAGGAATCTATTATGGGAAAAGTTGAAAACGGCCTGTTTGTTAGTATCGATTATAAAGGTACTCTGGAGAATGGGCAAGTGTTCGGCACTAGCTACGGGCGCCAACCCCTTGAAGTAAATGTAGGCTCGGGGCAGATGATAAAAGGGTTTGAGAAAGAACTTCTGGGGATGTCTTTGAATGAAAAAAAGGTATTCACCCTTGATGCGCAAAGTGCTTATGGGGAAAGAAACGAAAACCTCATGCAGTCTTTTGCCAAGAAAGAGTTTCCACCTGAAATAGATCCTCAGGTTGGCATGATGATAAACCTTCGCAGTCCGGAAGGGCATCCGGCTCCCGCTCGAATTGTCCGGGTGGATGACGAGAATGTGACTTTTGACTTGAACCATCCCTTAGCCGGTGAATCGTTGACATTTGAAGTTGAGGTGGTGGGCATCAGCAGCACCCAGACCCAGGTTTCGTCAGGGTGCGGGTGTGGCTGCGACTGCTCTTCGAGCGATTCCTAATCAATTTTTTTCATCAAGTGCTTTGAACGGGAACCATCCTTTCTCCAGACCCAACAGGTATCAATGAGATAGTTATCCAACACGTCAGGTGAAACAACGCCGCCACGTGGTTTTCTGGCATTAAAGGTCCAGTAACCCTGCATAACAGTCGGTGCTATGGCAAGTAAAAGTGTTTTCAAATGCAGACATCTTTTATTTTCACCTAATATTTTTATCACCTTGGATGTAAAACCGGGCGCGATTTTCAATCCTTTAACCCCGTCAAGACTGTCGGTGGTTTCCATGCACTCGTCATAGGGAATTCCGGGCATTTCCACCTTAATATCTTTAATTGTGAGCGATGAACATTCAATAAACATTTGTATAACCATGTGGTGTATGGTGTGAGGCTGACGTTTTTTCCCGGAAATGTAGATAGGTATCAATATGTCTTCCTTCAACTTGCCTTCGACAACAATGTGTTTTTCGTCATATTCATAGGTGGAAATCTCCATATTTCTGGTGTGAATCTTCTTTCCTTTGTACGAATTGTCATTGAGCATCACTCCCTCCGCTGATATCTCCTTTGCAGGAAAAAAATTCTTTCAAATTTTCGAGTTGATGTATTCGTTTAAATTGATTACTTTAGACAACCTGTTTATACCAGGAAAATGTTTATTAGGAAAGACCGGTGGAAGTTTCAAAAATTAAATCGACGTCACCCTCTTATGGCATGTTGATGCTTATTAGTTGCGGAGCCGCATTCGGATGCTATTTTTCATCCAATATGCAACTTCCGGTTGTCCCCCTTTACGCCAAATCTCTGGGAATCAATACGGCTCAGATCGGGTTTTTCTATTCTGTTTTCTTTCTGATAGCCGGTTTTTTATCCTTACCTTTGGGTATAGTTTCTGACCGTTTGGGACGAAAGCTCCTGGCTTCGCTGGGTGTGCTGGTTTTATCGTGCACATCTTTTATGCTTTATTTCAGTAATACGTTTATCCAATTCTTATGGATCTATCTTTTTATCGGCATCGGCGTGGCTGCCTTTGGTCCGACCATGATGTCATTTGTTGCAGATATCTCCCCTGCCAGTCACCTGGGGCGTTCATACGGGTGGTACACAACAGCCATATACTGTGGAATGAGCTTGGGGCCTGCAACCGGAGGGTTTGTGGCTCAGGCTACAGGATTTCATCCAGTTTTTCTTCTTTCAGGGACGTTGCTTTTTTTGAATTTCTGGATCGTTATTTTTTTTCTTCCCCGAACTCGATTGGGTTTGAAGACGCAATCCAAAAAGCCAAAAACCACGACTCTTTTTGGTCAGTTGCTCAAAAATCGTCCCCTGATGGGTTGCTGGCTGGTTACACTGGGAGGTTGTTTTGGGCTGGGAATGTTTATTACCTTTATTCCGCTTCACGCTCACAATCAAGGGTTGAATGTAGGTCAAATCGGGCTGGTATTTTTTTCCCAGGGACTTACCAACGCGCTTTCCCGAATTCCCCTGGGATATCTGAGCGATAAGGTTGCCGACCGCAAGATCCTCGTGGTCTTTGGTATTATTGGTTTTATCATTGCCATGGCGGGTTTTGGCGTGTCACGAACTCAGGGTCATTTTATGGTATTTGCAATTGCATTGGGAATCAGTATGGCATTGGCTTTTACTTCGGTTGGGGCTCTCATTGCAGAAACCGTCGACTCTAAGTCACGTGGACTTGCCATGGGAGGGTATAACACTTGTATCTATTTTGGCATGATGTTGAGTTCAGTGTTAATGGGATCCATCATTCAAATTATCGGGTTTGACTATGGGTTTTATTTAACTGCGGCTGTCAACATTCCTTCAATCGTCATTTTTTATCTTTTCATGAGGAATTTTCCTCCTATTAAAAAAGAACCTGTCCGGTGAAACCTAGCAGAATTGAAAGAAGACCGTAGGCTAAAACCGTGGGCATTTACTTTTTTTTAAGGTGTGTTAAAAACAATGTCTAAACTATTTTTAATTCTGGGTAGTATTAGTGCAGCCACCGCTGTTATTTTCGGCGCCTTTGGAACACATTCCCTGAAGACCAAAATCCCGGGAGAAATGATTGCCGTATTCCAAACGGCGGTACAATACCATTTTTATCATTCTTTGGGACTGATGGTTATCGGGTTGTTGATAATTCGTATTAATTCTCAAACCCGTCTTTGGATTGCCGGATGGGTTATGTTCATAGGTATCATATTGTTTTCCGGGAGCCTTTATTTGTTAAGCACAACGGGGACTCGATGGTTTGGCATTATCACCCCATTCGGGGGGATTGCTTTTATAATCTCCTGGATATGGGTCGCCGTCGGTGTGTGGAAAACGAATAAGGATTCCTCCTGAATACCTACCAGCGTTGATACCGGATAGGGGTGCCAAAATTGAGTAATTATTTTCCCCTGAAAAGCCCGGTCCATCAGGTCATAATTCTTTACTTTCAACTGGTTGAAAATGCTAACAGCGCTTGGAAAAGATATTATTGAATAAGACCTTTGGACCGAAGAAGCGGTTTGGGATCCACAAGGTGTCGCGAAAACCAGGTTTTATGTTCATCAGATCCCAGCGCCAGTGAAAGAACTTCAGTGAAATAAAGCGTAGGAATTGTTTTTTTTAAGCTGCAGCGAACTTCCAGATTCAAGTGGCACATGGCACAAGCCGTAATAATACAATCCGTACCAGCATCCCGGGCCCCTTGAATAATTCTGTCGACCAATGGGGTAACAATGTCAGGTCGGGCGACCGAAAGAAAGGTGCCGCAGCATTGGGAGGCATGGGGCCAGGATAGGGGCGTTGCCCCCAGAGAAGCCAGGATTTTTTCCATCAGGCCATGATATTCTTTTTCACGGGTTAAATCCGGCGGGTGCGCCAGCATACACCCGTAATAGGGGACAAATCGAAGCCCGTCCAATCGCTTTGTGCGATCTTTGGCAAAGCTTAAGAGATCAATGCCATCCAAAATCTCGAAGAAATGAAGAATTTTTAGTTCCGGATCGAAAGGCCTGCCCCACCTCTCTTCATACCTAAGGCGTTCTTCATCATTTTTTTTTAAATGAAAATGAGCGTCTTGAAGCCGTAACAGGCAACTTGGGCAGGCAGCGACCAACGGTCTCCCTTTCGGGGCCAATGATAGATTCCGGGTTGCAAGGTCAGAGGCAAGTTCTGAATTGATACTATGGGCCGATGAGCTGCCGCAGCAATTCCAATCGTCCAGTTCCACCAGGTTATAGCCGATGCGGTTGAACAAACTATTTAAGGATAGATTATTTTCAGTTGCCGTGGTGTCAAGCGAGCAGCCCGGGAAAAAAGATAAATCGATTGACGCTTTTCTATTCATAAATCACTCCATCCGGACGTGGCGCAAAGATTTTTCTGATTTCACCGATGGCTTTAATTTTAGACGGCATTAAGTGCAGTTTCCCTTTGGAAAACATTTTCAGACCTACCGCAAGGTCGGAAAACCAATCCCATTTGCGAGCTTTATATCGCAGCATAACTTCCAACTTGTGAGTTCTTCCGTGGCGTTTGATGGTATGCAAAACATCTCTATGGAAGTTTAAAATGTCCGGTTCAGCGATAACAACTTCTTCTCGAATCGCTATCTGGCGCAGCCCATCCATAAAACCTGCCATGTCGATCCCCATAGGACACTGAATCGAACAGGTATGGCAGCCGACACAGAGCCAAATGGTTGAACATTCAAGGGCCTCATTTCTGAGCCCCAACTGTGCCAGTCGGATGACGCTGTTGGGCGGATAATCGGTTGTCTGATAAAAATGACACCCGCCGGCACAGGTTTTGCAATGATAACATTTGTTTATGTTTACTCCGGAGATCTTTTCTATCTCCGATACAAAGTCCAAATTTAAATGGTTTGACTTAATCAACTCTTTTGATGGAAATTGTCTATCGGCTTTCACTGGTTATAATTCTCCATTTTATAATTTATTGATAGTGTTTTATTTTCTCTAATTAAACGTTCGGCATGGAAGTTTCTAGACGGGCCTGTTTTTTCCAGTGACAATCAACGCCTATTTTGAAGTGTCAACCAAATAATCCACGTCCTAGTATGCGACATTGTGGTATAATTGTCAAATAGATTTTTTAAAGATTGGCGGTAAGAAAGCGATCTCCACGCTTTCAAAATGATCCAAACGGGCGGCAGCGAACGAGGGGAATCTATTCAATGTCGGATAGTTAATGATCTCCTTCTCTTCATCGTCATGGTCTTTTTTCAAGAATATGATCTAATACCGTGTCCACTTCCGAGGATGAGTCTTTGCATGAACCATTCCAGCATATGTGAGCTGTGGTTTTTCCTTTAACCACCTGCAATCCATCTGTGAATCCGGCAAACTTGGTCAAGCGATCCGCATTTTGGTCCGATTTGACCAGAGTGACTTTATTTGGAGTGAAATGAAGATTAAGGGTGGAAAGCAATTTCCGGGTGTCCTCCTGGCTCGGTTCTCCGGTAATGACGATTTCCTGACCCGGACGCAATGCAAAATCGAGACCCGTCAAAAAGAAGGTAAACGCCGTAGGTTGAGTCTTAACCGTACCCGAAAAAGCGTGTACGTGGGCCTGAGCCTTCTCTTCCCATTGTGGATTTCCGGTTAATCTCGCCAGACAAAGCATATTGTATAAGGCAACGGAATTTGCCGATGGAATGGCTCCATCGTATAGTTCTTTGGGGCGCACCGGGAGTTCATTGCTTTCCGCACCGGTTGTGAAAAAACCACCGTTTTTATCATCCCAAAATTCATTCGTCATCTGTTCTTGAAGTGCCACGGCCTCCTCGGCGAATGTCAAATCGAAGGTGACCTGGTATAGCGAAATAAGCCCGTAAATTAAAAAGGCATAATCCGTAGCCTGGGCAGGAACCGCCAGCTCCCCATCGCGAAATCGATGAAAAAGCTGCCCGTTGCTGTTCCGCATTTTGATTAGAATAAATTGTGCCGCTTTCGTCGCCGCATCGGCATATTCCGGCTTTTCCAATACCCGGGCGCCTAACGCCAGTGCAGCAATCATCAGACCGTTCCAATCCGTTAAAATTTTGTCATCTTTTAATGGATGGACCCGGTTTTTACGTTCGAGAAAGAGTTTGTTTCGTATTGTCTCCCAGTTGTTCATAAGTTTTTGAGTTCTCATAACATATTTATCCGCCCATTTGTCTAAGGAAGTGGTGAGATGCAATATATTGGCTCCGGTCTTTTCACCGGTGGCCTCATCTTTAAAATTACCTTCCCGACTCAAGCGAAAGATCCTTTCCCACATATCGGTCCGGTCATCATTTATCGCCCGGCGAAATTCATCGACTGTCCACACATAAAATTTCCCTTCTTCACCCTCGGAATCCGCATCTTCGGCCGAAAAAAAGGCACCTTCCGGTGAGGTCATGTCTCGCAACACATAAGTAAAAATTTCATCGACGGTCTGGGCATACAAAGGATTTTTGGTAATTTGGTAAGATTCCAAATAGGCGATGGCAATCAAGGCTTGATCGTAAAGCATTTTTTCGAAATGCGGTAAAAGCCAACGTTTATCGGTGGAATAGCGGTGAAAACCAAATCCCACGTGGTCCCATATTCCTCCTAAACGCATGGCAACTAGGGTCTTTTCCACCATCTCCAGAGCTATAGGGTCTCCGGTACGATGATAACAACGTAATAAAAACAGCAACCGGTGGGGTGTGGGAAATTTCGGTGCAGGCTCAAATCCACCCAGTTCGGCATCATAGTTGCGCTTGAATTGATTATAGGCCAGATCTAGCAAGCTCTCATCCGGCTCGTCGGCCGAAGTGTATGAGAATACTTGATGCAAGTGAGCAGCGATACTTTTTGCCGAATCTGTGATCTTATCGGTTTGAGACGCCCATATATCTTTCACCTGTTGGCAAATTTCGATCAGGCCGGAGCGACCGAAACGGCTGTGTTTGGGAAGGTAAGTGGCAGCAAAAAATGGTTTTTTATCCGGAGTCAAAAAAAGATTCAATGGCCAGCCACCACTTCCGGTGATCATTTGGCAGGTCGCCATATAAACGGCGTCGATATCAGGTCGTTCTTCTCGATCTACCTTTATACAAATAAAGCTGTCGTTGAGGTATCCGGCAACCTCTTCATCTTCAAACGACTCACGCTCCATAACATGGCACCAATGACAAGTAGAATAACCGATAGAAAGAAAAATCGGTTTATTTTCTGCCTTGGCCCGGGAAAAGGTTTCTTCTGCCCATGGATGCCAGTCTACCGGATTGTGGGCATGCTGAATGAGATAGGGGCTTTTTTCATTTATGAGACGGTTGGGGGAGTTCATTGTTTTCTCCTATATATAACTCCTTAATCTACCTTAGAGTCTAATTTTTATTTTTGTTTTAATGGGGAGCTCCATGGCCTAATAATTGAGGGTTCTGCAAGGCGGCAC
>CALANC010000405.1 GCA_937925895.1 uncultured Desulfobacterales bacterium | reverse complement strand
GGTTATTGGAAGCGCCTTGGGAATGAACAAGCTTGCTTCAAAAAAGCTTTATGAAAAATCAGGACTTCTGGTACCTACTTACACCGTTGTTAAACAAGCGGATATCTTGGATATAGATGGAATTGCAAAACGGTTTGGCCTGCCGTTGGTTGTCAAGCCGGTTGGTAGCGGTTCGAGTGTTGGCATAACCATCGTCAAATCAGCGGATTCGATAAAAGATGCGGTGGATAAGGCGTTTCTTGAAGACAATGAGGTGTTGATTGAAGCATATATCAACGGTATTGAACTGACCGGCGGGGTTATTGGCAATGATAACCTGGAAGCCCTCCCAATTATCGAGATTGTTCCTGGTGAAACATTTGACTTTTTTGACTACCAGGCAAAATATACGGCCGGTGCAACCCAGGAAATATGCCCTGCACGAATTGACGCGGCCATGACAGAGGAAGCTCAAACCTGCGCAAAAAAGGCACATCGAGCACTCTTTTGCAAAGGATACAGCCGGACCGACATGATTCTCGCGGATCAGGAGATATACGTTCTTGAGACAAACACAATCCCCGGCATGACCCCTACAAGTCTTTTGCCGCAAGCCGCTGCAGAAGCAGGATTCTCTTTCAGTGAACTGCTCGACAGATTAATTGAGCTGAGTTTAGAGGGGAGACATGCCGGCAGGTAAGCATATGATAATTAAAAGCAGCAAAGAATTAAAATCGCTGTATAACGAGCTTGCACCCGGCGATATTTTTTTAGGTACGCTGACTTACAAGCATTTAAAACAATCTGTACTGATTGATCTCCTGGAAAGAGGCATTTCCTGTCTTCCCTCTCCGCTTTCACAAACCTTAAACAACTCAAAAGCCGCTCAGGCCCTTGTTTTAAAAAAATGGATGTTGCCCCACACTTACGCGATTACCCGCCGGATCGATCTAATCGATACCATCAATCTTTATAACCGCCAGGGCATCGGTCCGGTCGTCACCAAAGAAGACCAATTGCACTGCGGACATGGAATTCGAAAATGGGATTCCGTTGAAGCCCTCTATAGCTTGGTGGCTCTGTCCAGGAATTCGTATCCTTTTGTCATACAACCTTTTTTAGAAAACTTTACTGATGTGCGTGTCATTATTGTAGGAGACTATATCGAGGCATATGAAAGGTATAATCCGCATAATTTCAGGATGAATATTGCCTCTGGGGGAAAAACCCGTGCTTACGAACTGGATAATAACAAAGAACGTTTTTGTCGCCAAGTCATGCGACGGGGTAAATTCCCCTTCGCCCATTTGGATCTCCATGTAATTGACAAAAGTGAATATTATCTTTCTGAGATTTCATTGGACGGTGGTATAAAGGGAGCAAATCTCAGCCGAAAGGAGCTGGAGCAAAAAAAACAAGATCTTCTGGTACGTATGGCAGAGGCATCCTAATCCGGTGAAACCGAAACCGTTTGCTGATTCTCGGGTTCCCCTAAAATTCAGAGCAAAGGAATGAAAAGGAGGCGTTTTTGAAAACGAGTAAGAATTTATCAAAAAAGGTGAGCCGGTCCCCTCAAGTGGGAATTGTGATGGGAAGTGATTCTGACCTCGAAGTTATGAAAGAAACTGCTTCAATATTAGAGACGTTTGATATTCCCTTTGAAATGACGATTGCATCAGCACACAGGAGCCCAAAGAGGGCTGCTCAACTTGCATCCTCGGCCCGTAAACGCGGACTAAAAGTTTTTATTGTCGGTGCCGGACATGCAGCCCACCTGGCAGGCACTGTGGCTGCACTGACTTCATTGCCGGTCATCGGCGTTCCCATAGATTCTTCTTGCTTAAAGGGGTTCGATTCTCTCCTTTCAACAGTTCAAATGCCCCCGGGTGTTCCTGTAGCCACGGTAGCCATTGGAAAAGCTGGTGCTAAAAATGCAGGCATATTAGCTGCTCAGATTCTGGCTCTTTCTGATTCGAAACTGGAAAAGAAGCTGGAAGCATATAAAAAGGAGCTTGAAAAAGACGTTGTCCAGAAAGCAAAAAAGCTTAAACATCCCACATAATATAAAGAAATTAGATCATAAAAAACCTCAGAAAGGCATAATCGATAAGGCTGCCAGCGTAATACAACAGGGCGGTGTCATTGCATTCCCTACCAGATATCTTTATGGACTCGGAGCAAATGCCTTTAATCCCGAGGCCGTGGATAGAATCTTTGCTATAAAACGGCGCCCCCATAACAAACCTCTTCTTGTGCTGATAGATCAGATAGGGGATTTAGACCGACTGATTCGAAAAGCACCTTCCTCTGCAATACGTTTAATTGAACATTTCTGGCCCGGTAAAATCACCATTGTTTTTGAGGCAAAAGATGGGCTTCCCGTAAATCTTACTGCTGGTACAGGTAGAATAGGGTTGCGTATGCCAGAACACCCGGTTGCTTTAGCACTGGTAAAGGCGGTTGATGTTCCCATAACTGCAACAAGTGCTAACATTACCGGTTGTATGGGATGTTCGCAGATATCTGATTTGGATGTTAGGGTTGGGGAAAAGCTTGATCTTATCCTTGATGCTGGAACGCTCAAGGGGGGAATCGGTTCGACCGTAGTGGACGTCACCTGCGATATCCCGATAATACTTAGAGAAGGTATCGTTCCGGCAAAGGATGTTTTTTCTGTTCTTGGTCCGGCCTGATACAAATGGACCTATTAGACCCTCAAGGAATCCTGACGAAAAGGTATTGAATAATAGACAGGAAACTGGTAAGTGTACAGTAAAATATACGGCATCCTGTCATCCGAACCAAGCTTGATTTACGAAAAAAAATCAGGGAACAAAAGACAGATGGGAATGCCTTTTATTCATCTTTTCACCATAATCATAACCATTCTACCAGAGGAATCGCATAATGCGGAAAGTTAGGCTATTTCTTCTAGCAGTATTTTTAGGCGCTGCCGGGTATTTTTTATTAAGCTACCATATTATATATTTTGGCAATACTATCAAGTTATTAAGTAAATCAAGACCAACTTCGGATTATACGTTTATATGGGCGTCCAATAAAAGCGTGGAGTCTATCCTCAGAATAGATACCCTACGGGAAGCCGGTATCGGAGATATTTTTGTTAAAATGGGAAAATTGAACGAGGAAGACAAAAAAGCGCTGGAAAAAAAATTTAATTCCGACCCCGTATTTTATTGAATCAAAAACTTCTATTCACCTTCGTATAAGTTCTTAAACCTTTCTTTAATGCCTTCGATTAATCAATTCTTCTAATCCTTAGGTAAGATAGAAATAATTGTTCTAAAAAAATGAATAAATACAATTGGTTAACAGAATAAGGTTTCTTGGGGAATTTCAAGAGGCGGGTTATATTTACTTCCGCTTCAAATTAAATCCTCCCTTTAACTTCTCACCCTTTAGAATTAAACCACTATGTTCCACCATAAATATTCCTTTAAAAATACTTTTAACATTTATGAATTATTATAAAAATTATTAAATTTATACAATTTTTATCTTGACACTTAAGTAAAAATATGCCTTTATTCAGAAAAAAGTGGATAAAAGTGGTTTTTCTAGGTGAAATATGTTCCGAGGAAGCTCATATCATACCATTGATTCAAAGGGGCGAATAAAAATTCCCGCAAGATTTCGGGATGTTATGAAAACAGATGGGGGGTTAAACGGCGTGATGCTTTCTAGGATGGATGGAGGGCTTGTAGCTTATACCTTTGAAGAATGGCAAAAAATTGAAAACACCATATTGGCTCTCGCCGAAAAAAGTGAGAGTATGCGTCGGTTTAGAAGAGTTTTTATTGGAGGATCCTTTGAATGCAACTGTGATAAGCAGGATCGCATCTTGATACCTCCGACATTGAGACAGTATGCAATGTTCGACAAGGAGATTGTACTTGTCGGCGTCCTGGATCATTTTGAAATTTGGTCACGAAAAAACTGGGAGAGGGAGAATTTGCATCTGGAGAAAGACATGAAAAAGGAGGAGGCAAGGAACGAAATTGCAAAACTAGGGCTATAATTCTATGCCGATTAAACATATCCCTGTGATGCTTCCCGAAGTTCTTCATTACCTTAACTGTAAGCCAGGAAAAACCTATGTCGACTGCACGCTTGGTGGTTCAGGGCATGCTCGAGCTATTTGTAGAAAAATTATCCCCGACGGTGTTTTCATAGGCATAGATCAGGATATAGATGCAGTCCAAAACGCAAAAAAAGTTCTTAAACCATTCAAGTCAACCATCCATCTTTTTCATGGCAATTTTGTAAATCTTCCTGAGTTTCTTCGACAATTGAAAATTGTAGCAGTGGACGGCATTCTTGTTGATCTCGGCATTTCACTTCATCAGATAGAATCGAGTGGCCGCGGTTTCAGTTTTAAAAAAGACGAGCCATTGGATATGCGAATGAACTTCACTTCCGATACCAAAGCGGAAGATTTGGTGAACACCATGGAGGCGGGAAGTCTAAAAAAAATTTTTCAAAAATACGGAGAGGAGCGCTGGGCAGGAAGAATAGCAAAAAAAATAAAAGAAGAGAGACAACGTAAAGCAATCCGTACAAGCTCACAACTGGCTCAAATTGTTTGGGACGCTGTTCCCAGAAAAGCGTCGGGACGTCAAAAGTTACATCCAGCTACCCGGGTGTTTATGGCATTACGAATCGCCGTCAATAGAGAACTAGAAAACCTTGACCTATTCATGAAAAATTTTGCGGATCTATTAAACCTAAAAGGCCGTCTTTGTGTTCTGTCCTTTCACTCTCTTGAGGATCGGATTGTAAAAACCCGAATAAAAACCCTGGAAAAGACATGTGTATGTCCACCGGATTTGCCAAAATGTGTCTGCAATAAAAAACAGATTGTGCGGACGTTAACGAAAAAAGTGGTACGTCCGACCAATGACGAGGTTGCAGTAAATCCTATGGCAAGAAGTGCCAGGCTCAGGGCTGTTGAAAAAATATAATGGCGAGAAAAACAGGCAAAAATACCGGAAAACAAAAAGTTGTGATCCTTTGGATCATTTTCATGGCGGTGTTTATCGCAGAATTGTTGCTTTATGCCTGGTCCCGGGTTCAATGTGTAGATGCCGGATATGAGATTTCGAAAGCAACTCAGCATCAACGGGAACTGATAACCCTACAGAACAACTTAAAAATAGAACTGGCAAGTTTGAAATCTCCGGATCGCATAGCAAAAATTGCCCAGAAAAAACTTGGTCTTGTAACACCCACGCCGAAGCAAATGGTTGTAATTCCATGACACTGGTTGAGAAAAAGCATATAAAAATACGCGTGATAATCGTTGGCATCATTTTTAGCCTCATGTTTATTATTATTGGCGCTAAATCGGTTTACCTGCAGGTTTATCGTGGTTCCTGGTTGTCTGAAAAAGCGGCTAGCCAATATGAATCATTCCTCTCATCATCCGGAAAGCGTGGGACGATATACGACAGGAACCTCAGGGAATTGGCGATGAGCATCGATGTAACATCAATTGCAGCTCACCCACATCAAATTGAGAATACACGATCAGTAGCAAGATCACTGGCCAAAATTTTAAACATAGACCGAAAATCACTTGAACGGAAAATCTCTGCGGACAAAAAGTTTGTATGGATTAAACGTCAGGTTGCACCTAAAGAGGCTATGGCTGTCAGAAATCTTAAAATAGACGGTATCGATTTCATACCGGAACACAACCGGTTTTATCCCAACAAAATGCTTGCTTCTCAGGTTATTGGATTTACAGATATTGATGATAACGGCATCGAAGGCATCGAGTTTTATTACGACGACCAACTCAGAGGTGCTACTTATAATTTTATGGTGTACAAGGATGCACTTGGCCGTGGATTTGATAGTGAGAAAAAGATAGCTGAAAAATATGCCGGGAACAATCTTATCCTCACCATCGATCGTACGATTCAATTCATCACCGAGAAAGCACTCAAGGGAGCGGTTGTAAAATTTTCAGCAAAGTCCGGAATGGCGATTGTAATGGTGCCCCATACGGGCGCTATTTTGGCCTTTGCGCACTTTCCTTTTTTCAATCCCAATGCGGTTAATGACTTTGACAAGAAACTGTGGAGAAACAGAATTCTAACAGATCCATTTGAGCCGGGCTCAACCATGAAACTTTTTAGTGCAGCAGCGGCGTTAGAATCTGGGAGTTCATCTCCAAATAGCATCTTCTATTGTGAGAACGGGGCCTATAAAATCGGAAGACACGTCATCCACGACACCCACAAGCACGGGTGGCTGTCACTGCAGCAGATTGTCAAATACTCGAGCAATATTGGTGCGATCAAATTCAGCCAAGCTGCCGGGGCTGCATATCTTTACAACATATTGCGTGATTTTGGTTTTGGGGAAAAGACAGGAATAGATAGTCCGGGGGAAACCGCCGGCAGTCTGGCACATTTTAAGCGCTGGACAAAAATCGACGCCGGCACCATAAGTTTCGGACAGGGGATTTCAGT
>CALANC010000404.1 GCA_937925895.1 uncultured Desulfobacterales bacterium | reverse complement strand
CGTGCACCTTCGGCCAACAGCCTTGAATTCAAAGTCCACGGCAAGGATGCTCACGCCGGTGCAGCTCCTGAAAAAGGGATAAACGCCATCTCACTGGCGAGTAAGGCCATCGCTCAACTCGAACTTGGCCGAATCGATCGTGAAACCACTTGTAACATCGGGGTGATTGAAGGCGGTAAAGCAATCAATATCGTGCCGAACCTGGTTACGGTTAAAGGTGAGGTCAGGAGCCACGACGAAGCCAAGCTCCAGACGGTTACCGATGAGATCACATCCTCTTTCAAAAAGGTTGTCGAGAATTACCACAAATCAACCTCAGATGACGGACTTCCCCGCCTGGAGATGTTAATTGAAAGTGATTTCCGATGTACCAACATTCCCGACGACCATCCGGTTGTCACGCTGGCTAGCAAAGCGGCCGAGAATCTTGGCAGAACCATGCGTACCAAAACATCCGGCGGTGGTTCGGATGCCAACATCTTTTATGAAAAAGGAATTGTCGTTGGGGTGCTCGGGACCGGAATTCGTGATATGCATACCGTGCGGGAATCTATAAAGCTTGATGATATGTTCTACACAACCGAATTGGTCCTTGAGATTGTTCGGCTGCAAGCAATGGATACAAACGCCTGAAATGGGAAGAATTAATAAAACACATTAATAATTATAGAATAACCAATTGATTATGTTAGCATATTTTGACTGTTTTTCCGGTATAAGCGGTGATATGACGTTGGGTGCTTTGATCGACCTCGGCGTACCCGTCCAGTGGCTGAAAGAGTCCCTAAAAAGTGTTCCCATTTCAGATTTTGAGTTATCCATAACATCTGTTTCTCGCCATGGGATCCAAGCAAAACGTGTGCACATCACGTCAGAGGACAACACAGCATCCAGAGATTTCGCTACCATTAAATCATTGATAAATAATAGCCCTTTGTCATTGGACATCAAACAAAGAAGTTTAGAAATATTTGACAAAATAGCTGATGCTGAAGCCGTGATTCACGGCTGTCCAAAGGAACACGTGCACTTTCATGAAGTGGGTGGGGTTGATTCTATTATTGATATTGTCGGGACCTCACTTTGCCTGGATTACCTGGGTATTGAGAAGATAATCAGCTCAAAGATTCCTTTGGGGAAAGGTTTCGTCTCTTCTCAACACGGAAAACTGCCGATACCGGCACCGGCTACCATCGGGATTCTCAAAGACGTTCCGGTGTATGGTTCCGGAATTCCACAAGAGCTTGTAACCCCTACGGGAGCGGCAATTATCGTCACTCTAGCCAAATCCTATGAAGCTATTCCCGAGATGATTGTCAAGAAAACAGGGTATGGTGCTGGAAAACGAGATCTTGACACCATACCGAACGTATTACGGATAATTGTCGGAAACGAAATAAAAGGTAAGTTCCAACACACATCCGGCTATAAAACCGACACGATCATGGTGTTGGAAACCTGTATTGATGATATGAACCCCGAAATTTTCGGATTCCTGATGGATCGTTTGTTTAAAGAAGGGGCACTGGATGTTTACTGGGTACCAGTTTTTATGAAAAAAAACAGACCGGGAACCATGGTCCAGGTGTTATGCAGGGAAAATGATTCAGAAATTTTGATTGATTGTATTTTATCCGAGACGAGTGCGCTGGGAATCAGGTATTACCATGTCAAAAGGAGCATCCTCGCTCGTGAATACGTGATTGTAAAGACGGCGTATGGGGAGATTCAAGTCAAACGTGTCATAGAACCGGGCGGAAATGTAAGAATTATCCCTGAATATGAAGTGTGCAAAAAGATAGCCCAAGATAATAATATTCCTCTGAGAATTGTCTACGAGACCATTATGAAATCGTTTAGCGAATAAAATCGTGGCGAGATTTAATTTGCCAAGCAATTCTACTGCTTGACAAAGAAGATGCCAAAATATAGAAACGGTTCATGAATTTTAGACAGAAATCGGTCATGTTCACCGCGACCGGCTGTTTTATCGGGAACGTATCTGTCGCTCCCGGCACATTCGGGTCTGCCCTTGGGATTCCCCTTTGTTTCCTTATTTCAAAAATCGAATTGACAGTTGCACTTGTTTTCACGATAATATTAATTTTTTTTGCCATAGTGATTGCTCATGAGGCAGAGAAAATATTGGGTGAAAAAGATCCGGGCTGTATTGTCATTGATGAGATCGCTGGTCTTATGGTAGCACTCATCGGGTTGCCTTTTAACATCATATCGGTTTTGACAGGATTTCTTGTTTTCAGGGTGTTTGATATTTTAAAACCCTACCCGATCCGACATTTAGAGGTAAAATTATCGGGTGGTGTAGCCATTGTAATGGATGATGTCGTTGCCGGCATATACAGCAATATCATACTGAGGATGGGCATGTTGTTACTCAATTAATATTAAAAAGAA
The DNA here is from genome assembly GCA_937925895.1 of uncultured Desulfobacterales bacterium. Classification (GTDB taxonomy): domain Bacteria; phylum Desulfobacterota; class Desulfobacteria; order Desulfobacterales; family UBA11574; genus CALANC01. The sequence goes on along the minus strand of CALANC010000404.1, from coordinate 1,399 downwards.
TTTTCCCAACATGAAATCGAAGAATTCTACCAAAGACGAGGTCCGCAAGAAAAAAAAGAGCGGCCTTCGGGAAAATATTGAAGCGATCTTGCTGGCCGTTGTTCTGGCCTTATTCATCCGTACGTTCATCATTCAGGCCTTTAAGAGTCCCTCCGGCTCAATGAAGCAGACCCTTTTGATCGGAGATCACATTTTAGTCAATAAGTTTATTTATGGCGTAAAACTTCCATTTACCGACACCACAATTATTCCTTTTAAAAATCCTGCCCGAGGAGATATCATCGTCTTCAAATTTCCGGAAGATCCTGACAAGGACTTCATTAAACGGGTTATCGGTGTTTCCGGCGATGTCGTTGAATGCCGTGACAAACAAATCTATCTAAACTACAAACGTCTGAATCACGATTATGGGATTCATACCGACCCACATATCATTCCTGCGGGCATTCAGCCCAGAGATAACTTTGGTCCGATTAAGGTACCTGAAAATTCGCTTTTTGTCATGGGAGACAACAGAGATCACAGTTATGACAGCAGGTTTTGGGGATTTGTGAATAAAAATGTAGTTAGAGGAAAAGCCTTAATCATCTATTGGTCTTGGGATAAAGAAAATTTCGGGGTCAGATGGAACAGAATTGGAGATGTATTAAGATAAGACCGAGTTCATCTGAAACCATCCGGGTTACCAGAGGTGTTCAAGTCTGGACGTCTCGGTTGTTTTTAAAAACCAGAGGTACGGGAAATGCTGATTCTGATTAAGGGAGGAAGGATCGTTGATCCCGAACATCTAGATGATATTATGGACATCCTCATCGCTAATGGGAAAATCGTCGATATCGTTCAGCATGACCCGACAAATAGTAGCAATTCAAAATCAAAAACACATCCCTCCCTGGGAGATCTCCCTCTTGCAGAAACAAGGATCATAGATGCCTCCGGCAAAATAGTGACCCCCGGGCTGATCGATATGCATGTTCATTTGAGGGAACCGGGGCATGAATACAAAGAGACCATCCAATCCGGTTGTTTGGCCGCGGCCTTTGGCGGCTTTACGGCCATTTGTGCCATGCCAAACACACATCCTGTAAATGACTCCAGACAGGTTACCGAATACATATTGAAAATGGCAACCGCCGCAGGTGTTGCCCGTGTTTATCCTGTTGCAGCCGTAACCCAAGGGCTGGAAGGGGGCAAACTGTGTGATTACCGGAATCTAAAAGCAGCCGGCGCCATTGCGATTTCTGATGACGGCAATCCTGTTATGAACAGTCGTCTCATGCGCAGAGCCATGGAACATGCCAAAGCGTTCGATCTGTTGGTTATTTCCCATTGTGAGGATGCCGATTTAGCAGGGGATGGAGTTATGAACGAGGGTGCTGTCGCCAAACGCTTGGGCCTG
>CALANC010000403.1 GCA_937925895.1 uncultured Desulfobacterales bacterium | reverse complement strand
ATGCGAGATCCTTGCAACTATCGGTGCTCAGGCATCTTTCGGAATGGACCCGAAATACCTCTTGGTTTCACCGATCTGGGCCATTCCCAAATGTCTCGCTAAAGAAGGGATAACCTTGGAAGAAGTGGATCTTTTTGAGATTAACGAGGCCTTCAGCGGTTCGACCGTGGCGGTACTGAAAGAGCTCCATCTAGATCCGACCAGAGTCAACGTAAACGGAGGTTCCGTTTCCTTGGGACATCCCATCGGTGCCAGTGGAAGTCGAATACTTACTACCCTTTTACATGAGATGAAACGGGCAGGGAAAAAAACCGGTGTTGCGTCGCTGTGTCTTGGTGGTGGAGAAGGTGTCGCATTGGTTGTCAAACGATAGAGGTTGTGCCTCAAGGGTTTTTCGTGCGCTTAGCAATTTGATACCTATTAAATTTGGCGAGGTGCTAATCCGGAATTCTCATCAATTTTCAGGCAAGAATGGAGATGATTATGGGTATAAATACGTTTGGTGTAATCGGGGCGGGGCAGATGGGTAGTGGAATCGCGCAGGTCGCAGCCATGAGCGGCTTAAATGTGATTATGAGCGATATCAAAGACGAATTACTTGAACAGGGTGTCGAAGCCATAGAGAAGATTTTACAGCGCGGCGTTGACAAACGCAAGTTGGACGGGACAGAGAAAGAGGAGATTTTAAATCGGATTACCACCACCGTTGACATTAAGGATGTGGCGTCGGCCGATTTTGTTGTTGAAGCCGCCACCGAATATGAACCGGTAAAATTTGAAATTTTCGAAAATTTGGATCAAATTTGTGCGGCCAATGTGATTTTGGCAACCAATACGTCTTCTATTCCTATCGGTCGGATTGCGGCAAGAACCAAGAGGTCTGAGAAGATTATAGGAATGCATTTTATGAATCCCGTCCCGGTAATGAAGCTGGTCGAGATCATCCGGGGGTTGGACACTTCGGATGATACCTTTCAGACGACATGGGATTTGGCGCTCAAATTCGGCAAGACACCGGCAGAAGCAAAAGATTATCCGGGCTTTATCGCCAATAGAATCCTCATGCCAATGATCAACGAAGCGATTTACTGTTTGTATCATGGGGTGGGAACCCGGGAAGACATTGACACGGTTATGAGACTCGGAATGAATCATCCTATGGGCCCACTTTCTCTCGCTGATTTAATCGGCTTGGATACCTGTCTGGCTATTATGGATACACTCTACGACGGATTTAAAGATTCAAAATATCGGGCCTGCCCGTTGCTGCGGAAATATGTGGAGGCCGGTTGGCTGGGAAGAAAGACGGGACGGGGATTTTACGACTATACTTAACAAAAAATTGGGAGGCATTATGGCAAAGAAGAGAGCCAATGCTCTTGTTCCGGTAGGAAAGAAAATAAAAAAAGAAAGATTGAGGAAAAAAATGTCCCTCAGCCGTGTCGCCAATGAAACCGGTTTTGCTATCGATTATCTTAAGAAGATAGAATCGGGCAAGGAAATTCCCCCTGTAGGCGCCCTTTTGCAGATTGCAAGGGCTTTGGAAATCGACTCCGGGTTTTTTCTAAGAGATCAAGAATCGAATCTAAGGAGCCGGATAAAGGCCTATACCAAGCGTACAGAAAATTACGCTTATACCACCCTAACACCGGGAGCGGAGAACAAACACCTGAAAGCGTTTAAAGTCTCCATTGATCCCATGGTAGACCATAAAGGCGTGGGTTATCAACACGAAGGCGAAGAGTTTGTCTTCGTGTTGGCAGGTAAGATCGAGTTGATCGTAGGGGACCATGTCAACACACTCGATACGGGCGAATCCCTGCATTTTAATTCGGGTATCAGGCACAAGCTAAAAAACATTGGTGCGGAAAAAGCTGAACTTCTCGTTGTTATTTATGGGCCATAGAAGCAGGTTGCTTAGGGTTCAAGGATCAAATCACAAAAATAAATGACCTGAAGTCCCACAGGGAAAAAGGTGATGTCCCATGTTTTTCAAACTTACCGACGAACAGTTAATGATTCAGACGTTGGCCAGAGAATTTTCCAGAAAGGTTTTGCTGCTCACCGCCGCAGAACGCGACAAAACGGGTGAGTTTCCGGCCGAAAATTTAAAGAAAATGGGAGAATTGGGGTTTATGGGGATGACGGTACCTTTTGAATATGGAGGTTCCGGATCCGATACCGTGAGCTATACTTTGGCTCTTGCAGAGATGGCATATTCATGCGCTTCTACTGCTGTGGTAATGTCTGTACACAATTCTATAGTTTGTGAAAGCATTTGCCGTTTGGGAACCGAGGATCAAAAGGAGAAATTTCTAAGACCACTTGCGAATGGGGATATTATCGGCGCTTTTGCTATGACTGAACCCCATGCGGGATCTGACCCTGTCAGGCAGTCAACCACTGCAGTTAGAAGCGGTGACAGCTATATTTTAAACGGCACCAAACGATTTATTACTTCAGGCAAGAATGCCGGTTTGATCATTGTCACAGCCATAACGGATGAAGTCAAACGCCATAACGGTATTAGCGCCTTTATTGTGGAGAAAGGTGCTGCCGGTTTAATTGTCGGTGATGTTGAAGAAAAAATGGGGCTGAGAGCTTCAGACACGACGGACCTGATTTTCAATGATTGTCGTGTACCTGCTGACCATCTGTTGGGAGAGGAAGGAGAAGGTTTTAAGATTGCCATGAAAGCGCTTGACAGTGGACGCATCGGTATTGCCGCGCAGTCTTTGGGGGTGGCTCAGGCGGCTTTGGACGCCGCTGTGAAATATGCCAAGAACAGGGAACAATTCGGCCAGCCGATTTCCAAATTCCAGGGTTTACGCTGGATGATTGCGGATATGGCGACGGAGGTTGAGGCCGCACGGCAATTGATGCTTTCTGCGGCCGCAATGAAGGATAGGGGTGAAAAATATACTGCCCAGGCATCTATGGCCAAGCTTTTTGCCTCTGAAATGGTTAACAGGGTGACTGCAACAGCGCTGCAGATGCACGGCGGATACGGTTTTATTAAAGACTATCCTGTAGAGCGTTTTTATAGGGATGCCCGGGTTTTTACAATTTACGAAGGGACTTCGGAGATTCAGCGAGTGGTCATTTCTAATCAGATATTGAGAGACAAACACCGCCTCTAATTGAGCGAAAGCCGAGGATACCCCATCTTCGGCGTTGTCGAGGGTTCGCAGTAGCTAACTACGGCTTCACCCTCGACGCCTTGAATCTGGGGCATCCTCGGGCTTCGCTCAAGTTATTTTGAGACCTCTGAAAAACGTTAAATTTTGTTCTTCCTGTAGAACATGGCAGAGTCTGTGGAGTAGATGCAGAGGGCTGTCCATATCATAACGAAGGTCCATATCTGAGCACTTGAAAGTGGCTCATCATACAAAAAGACACCCAAAAAAAACATGCAGCTTGGAGCTATATACTGAAGGAAGCCTACGGTGGAAAGATTCAACCGCCTTGCACCCAGGGTAAAAAGAAGAAGAGGAAAGGCCGTCATAAAAGCCGCACCCATAAGGAAAAGATCAATCTTGATACTCACGCTGAATAAGGCTCCGGTTCCCTTAATGTTCAGAATTACAATATATGCCGAGGCAGGGATGAAAAGGAAAAGCATCTCCATGGAGAGGCCTACCAAAGAGCTGACGGGGGCCACTTTTCGTATCAAACCGTAGAATCCAAAGGCAAAGGCGAGGGAAAGCGCTATCCAGGGAAACTGTCCATACTGAAGAGTCAGATAAAGCACACCGATTCCGGCCAACAACAAAGAAACCGTCTGAAAGGGCCTCAGGCGCTCCCTGAGAAAGACCATTCCTAATAAAACATTGACCAGCGGATTAATAAAGTATCCGAGGCTTGCCTGTAAGATATGGTCATTGTTGACGGCCCAGATGTAAATAAACCAGTTGAATCCAAGTAGCACCGTCGTCGGAAACAGAATGAGGAGAATCCGCCGGTTTTTTATCGCGGCCGTGAATTCAGTCCAATGTCTCTGGAATACGATTATAATTAAAAGAAAAAAGAAGGACCAAAACACCCGATGCATAATGATTTCAAAGGCGGGGATGTTGTGCAGCACTTTCCAGTAGACGGGGCTTAATCCCCAGATAAAAAATGCCGAAGATGCATATGCTACACCTGCCAAAGACTCTTGTTGCGGTTTTAGCGTTGAGGAAGGTTTCATAATGCCGTTCACGTGATTGTAAGATTGTCGTTGCCGGTCAAGTCGATTTCAACGATGGTGCCGGGGGTGTTGATCTCTTTCAAATATTTCAGCAAGAGACGCAACACACGGAGCTGGAGAGACACTTGCCCTGGGAAGGCGATGGGATGTCCCAGCGGAAATCCGAAATCAAGGGCTCGGGGTGGGAGTACCTTTGCGGTTATAGTTTTTGAAAGGCTGACGGAAATAGTTACGATCCCCGCTGCTTCAATCGATCGTTGTATCAGTCCCACGGACTGGTTGCAAATTCCTCAGGCGGGCGTCAAAATGGCGATATCCACTTTATCTGATTTTAATTTTGCGGCGACGTTTGGAGCTGTGTCTTTCATCAAGGTGTCAATATGATGATGCATGATATGTCCCATAAAGGAGAAGTGTCGATGATTGACGTCTCCTATGTCATCTGATTGTTTCAGATCCTGGATTCGTTCTAGGGGCAGAATGATGTTGATGTCTTTATCAGCGTCAGAATGATCGTAGTAGTTATGGGTTATGGTTAAATCAGATGGTGATATATTTGCCGGGATCTCCCTGAAGGTTGGGTCACCTGCCGGATCGGTCATATTGAATGGGGTCTGCGATTTAAGGTGTACCCCTCCAGAGGTAATCAGTGTCACCCGGCATTGGTTGACCTCCCTTTCAAGTTGCGTCCAGGGCGAGTCATTAAATTCGATGAATTCTGATTTTTGAATCCATTTGTCCAACAGCCGGGGATATTTTGTAAGCAGGTTTGCGATAAACTTGTCTTTTTTTTGTCTCAATGCCAAAGAGTCTCTCCCTTCAATTTTAAGGCCAACCGTGTATCTCTAGGACTTGGAGCTGTTTGTATACAGGTTTAGCTTAAAAATGGCAAACAATTGCAGCGATGCATAAAATAATATGATCGTGAACAGTTTTTCCCGCAAAATTCAGGGAGGAAAAATCCGGGTGAACAGTAGAATTGTTCCTTTAAAAGGTGACCTTGACAAGAAAGGCGTGAACTGGAAGATGAGTTTTATTCTTTCAGAATCAAAAGTATCTCTCTGGGATGCTCGATCAATTCTCTCGCACCACTTTCCCTTAACTCTTCCATTGACTTGAACCCCCAAAGCACCCCCAAAGGGAACATACCGGCAGCAATAGCTGCTTTCATATCAGCAGCGGAATCGCCGACAAATAGAATTTGTTCAGGAGGGATGCCCATCTTTTCGGCAAAGGATTTTGCCCCGGTTGGATCGGGTTTGGGCGGAATTCCTTTTTGAAGACCTGAGACAAAATCAAACTTGATCCCAGGAAAAAAAGCATTCACGCACTTTATGGTAAAATCGTGTGATTTATTTGAAATTATCCCTAATTTCAGCCGGCGCGTAGCAAGCTCATCGAGTGTTTCCTTCACGCCTTCGTAGGGCCGGGTCATTTTATTCCAGTTCAGGCCGTACGTCTTTGTAAATTCTTTGACACACTCACTGATGGTGTTTTCATCTCGTTTGTCCGTGGGGAGTGAGCGCGTAATAAGCATCGTTATTCCATCACTGATAAAAGAACGATAATCATCCAAGCTGTGGGTAGGAAAATCGTGTTTTAAAAGAACCTTGTCGACGGAGAGGACTATATCTTCCAATGTATCGAGTAACGTGCCGTCGAGGTCGAATAGTATGGCCTTAAAACGCATAAAAAAGCCCTTTTATTTTTTCCGTTTCTTCAACTCTTCTTGTCTGAGATCCTTTTTTAAAATTTTTCCTACATTGGTTTTAGGCAGCTCCTTCCTGAACTCGACTTCGGTTGGCAATTTAAATTTGGCAAGTTTTTTGGCGCAATACTCGATAATTTCTTCTTGAGTCGCTGTTTCACCATCTTTCAGCGCAATAAAAGCTTTGATCGCCTCGCCTCGGGTTGGGTGCGGAATGCCGATGGCGGCGGCTTCTTGAACCTTGGGATATTCATATAACACTTCTTCGATATCGCGTGGATAGACATTAAGGCCGCCGGATAAAATCATATCCTTTTTCCGGTCAACAATATAAAAATAGCCTTCTTCGTCCATTTTGGCGATATCGCCGGTATGCAGCCACCCGTCGGTCAGTGTTTCGGCTGTTTCTTCGGGTCTATTCCAATATCCCTTCATCACCTGAGGTCCTTTAACAAGAAGCTCACCGATTTCACCAACAGGAACATCTTTTGTTTTATCATCCAGATCTAAAATCCGGCATTCCGTGTCGGTAATGGGCACTCCCACACTTCCGACTTTCCGCTTTCCACCGGCAAAAGGATTGACATGGGTTACCGGCGTGGATTCTGTCATGCCAAAACCTTCCACAATCACTGCCCCGGTCTTATTTTCGAAATCCTTGATAACTTCGATCGGGAGGGGAGCGCTTCCGGAAAAGCATCCGTTGATGGAGGTCATATCAACGCTGTTGATTTTAGGATCGTTGAGCATACCGATATACATGGTAGGGACAAGGGGTGCAAAAGTGGGCTTAAATTTTCCGATGGCTTCAAGCAAAGGTTCAGGTTGAGGCTTGGGAACAAGAATCTCTCCCCATCCCATGTAAATGGCGAAGTTCATTGCAACCGAAAGGCCAAAAACATGAAAAAAGGGAAGGGCGCCCAGCATGATTTCTTCGCCTTTATTGAAAGTCGGGAACCATGCTTCAATCTGTTGAACCTGCTTGCTCAGATTGCCATGTGTCAACATCACGCCTTTTGAAACACCGGTTGTTCCTCCGGTGTACTGATACATGGCAACATCATCAAAATTAAGCTTCACCTGTGGAGGGGTGGGCGCACTTTTCCCGAGTAAATCTTTCCATTTGTATACATTTTCAGCAGCTTTTACATCTGCAGCCAGATTTTTCTTTTTGCCGACAAGCGGGAACAAAAGATTTTTCGGGAAAGGAAGATAATCGCCAATGGAGGTATAAATGATTTGGTTAACTTGTGTTTCAGGCCTAAGGTCGATCATTCGATTGCCCAATAGATCTAAAGTGATGAGTATTTTTGAACCGGAATCATTGAATTGGTGTTTCAGCTCCCGGTCTGAATACAGCGGGTTGTTCATCACGGTTATCCCACCGATCTTTAATGTTGCGTAGTAGGCAACAACGCAGGGGATGACATTAGGCAGCAGGATGGCTACACTATCGCCCTTTTTTATGCCGAATTCATCGAGACAGGTAGCAAATCGGTTTACCATATCATTCAGCTGACGAAAGGTGACCTTATACCCCTGAAAGAGCAATGCCATTCTCTCCGGGAACATGTTTGCCGATCTTTCTAAAAAGTCGGGAAGGCATATCTCTTCGTAGTCCATATGTTCAGGGACACCTTTTTCATAATTTGCCAGCCACGGCTTACTTTCATAGGAAAGGTCAGTTGTCACGTGAGCCTCCTTTTGTTTGAGTTTTTATTTTTGGTTTTTCTCCAATTTAGTTGGAGAAGAGGGTCCAAGGATCCAAGGGGTCAAGGATTCAAGTGTTTGTTTTCTAGCGATTTTATCAGCGCTTTTAACATTCTTCCCATTTCTGCTAGGTCTTTTTTTGCTGTACCCAATTCTTCATTTTTCAA
>CALANC010000402.1 GCA_937925895.1 uncultured Desulfobacterales bacterium | reverse complement strand
ATACGCTCCTCCACGGACATCAGGGGGACAGGTATAAGATCATAGCCCAGCATTTGATAACTTTCTTTTAACAGACGATCAAGCCTGGCCGCGATCCTATCATCCTCTGATCTTATCGCATCTTTTTCAAACTTCAATCTTTCAAAGAAAAATATTTTTTTATACTTTGTTTGCTTGCTTTTTTTAATGGGTTCGTCCGGATTTAAATCTTCCAGCATGTAATATCCAATACTGTCAGGAACCGCGCGATCAAAAAAGATAAGTTCATTTTTTGGCAGCCGACTTTCTATTTCGATCTTTTTATAAAGAATATGCCTTTCAAAGGATAGAATATCCGATTTGATTCGGGAAATACTTTTCCCCTTTTCCAGTTCCTCGTCAATATATGCCCGTGCGAATTCATGGATTACCCGATAGCCGAGTTGTTCGAGCCCGCAGATTACAGAGGTTTTTCCCGAGCAGGGCGCTCCTGTTATTACCTGCCAGTTAGTTTTTTCCATCACAATTAATGATGCTTTTTTTGTGTTTTTATGTTACCAATTTTACCTACCTCAATTGAGCATAAATAAAAAGGCGAAACGTAAGTTTTCCAGGTATAAAAATACAAATACAAAGAAAGAGATCAGCAAATGTTGTGTGGAAATGTAACCATAGAAGCAGTCGCATATGAGTTGGCACCTCACCGGATCACATCTGAATCCATTGAGGACCAAATTTCCAAAACGATGGATCGAATCGGGATGAAAAAGGGTCTTATCGAAGGCCTGACCGGAATTCGGGAGCGTCGGTTCTGGGATCCGGGGACAATGCCTAGTGATGTGGCCACTCTGGCGGCCAGGAAGGTGATTGATAAAGCAGGTATCGACAAGCAGGCAATCGGTTGTTTAATTAACACCTCGGTCTGCAAAGACTACATCGAACCGTCTGTTGCCAGCCTGGTTCATGGGAATCTCAGATTATCTCCTTCCTGCATTAATTATGATATCGGCAATGCATGCCTGGGCTTTTTGGATGCAATGGTTAACATTATTTTGATGATAGAGAAAGGAATGATCCATTACGGTTTAATCGTGAACGGAGAAGGGTCGAGAGAAGTTGTAGAAGCAACCATAAAACGGCTTCAAGGTGATGATGTTACTGAACAAGTGTTTCGTGAAAACTTTGCCACGCTGACTTTGGGTTCCGGGGCCGTAGCCATGCTGTTATGCCATAAGGATATGTCATCGTCTGGACACGTTATCAACGGTTCGGTCACCAGAGCCGCTACCAAACACAGCCGGTTGTGCTTCGGCCAGAAAGACTATATGGTAGCTGATGCACATCGTGTGTTGGTTCACGGAGTCGAACTGGCATATGCCACCTGGCAGCTGGCCTGTCAAACACTGGAGAACTGGAGTGATGAGACGATAGATCTGTATGTGCCGCACCAGGTGAGCGCCAGCAATATGACTGCTTTAAATAAAAAGCTGGGACTGACACCTGAAAAGGCCCATCTGAATTTTTTTACTCAGGGGAATATCGGCCCAGCGGCCCTTCCGATTACCCTTGCCATGGCGGAAGAAGAGGGAAAGATGGGGCCTGGAAATCATATTGCGTTAATGGGCATCGGAAGTGGTCTTAACTGTACGATGATGAGTGTTACCTGGTGATAATTCATTTTGTATCTTTTATATGCTTTTTTGTCTCCTTTTAGCCCCCTAAAATTGTTCGTTTTCAGGAAGAAAATCGTCCACACTCGGTATTTCTTTTTTCAAAAATGCTATATAATTCTAAACTTTTATTGATCTTTTTTATTTAATCGGTGTCTAATACGTCAGATAATGCTATGTGGGATGAAAACAAACTGGTTTTGCACCTCAAGCAGGGCGATGAAGAGGCATTTCGTTTGCTTATTCAGCAGTATCGGGAGAAGTTGTACAATATCGCCTATGGTATTACTCTGGACAGTGAAGACAGTCTAGACATCGTTCAAGATGTGTTCTTAAAGGTTCATCAGAATATTCGTAGATTCAGGGGCAAATCGAAACTTTCCACATGGTTGCACCGGATCACCGTCAACCAGTCATTAAACTGGAAGCGGCGGTGGAAACGTAGGTTCAGATGGCACCACAGACCCCTGGTGACCGAGGACTCCGGGGATTATCCGGAACTGGGCACCAATGAATATTACCCGGAGAAGCTCTATCAGAACAAGGAGTTTGAAAAGGCGTTCCGGGAAAAACTGAGGGAACTTCCCGAGGATGCCCGGACGGTGTTTGTTCTCAAGGAAATTGAAGGCCTATCTTACGAAGAGATTGCCAAAACGTTGAAATTAAAGAGAGGGACAGTGAGTTCAAGGCTCTTTTATGCCCGGCAGAAATTAAAAGAGTCGCTTGAACACGATCTGCTTGGTGATTAAACAAATGAAAGAGAACTGCAAATTAAAAGAATGCGATCCGATCCTGTTATGCCATTATTTTGACCGGGAACTTGGACCGGAAGACAAAGAAAAGGTTGATGAACACCTGAAAGACTGCCCTTCGTGTCAAAAGACATTGCAGGACCATCAGATCATTTCTTCGCACTATAAGGCTGATCTGAAGACAAAGCTTGCCAGGACCAATTTTGAGTCGCTTGAACAAAGCGTGTTGAATCGAGTACGAGACCGCCGGGTTTTCGGGTGGACCAACATATCAAGTCTACTTTTTTTGAAAAGGTTTTATATTCCGGCTACGGCAGTCGCTGCAGCGCTGGTTATTTTTTTCTCGGTTATGTTTTACCCGGCCTCCCCGTCTGATCCAAGTGCAATCGTTACGTCTCTTTCAGGTCAAATTTCATCTGTAATGATATTTGAGACTCCGAATACCCAACAGACCATACTCTGGTTCAAGGAAGAACTGCCTCTAAATGGTGAAGATAATGCGCAAGACATTTAGCCTCCTGCTTTTATTTGTTTTTGTCGGAATAATGGTCAATTCCGTATGGGCTGGCTCGAGAGTAAAAATTGACGTCAAAACCGTTTTGGCTTCCCAACAATCCACGTTTTTTGATCCCCGTCTATCCGGTCTGATCGAAGAGCTGCGATCTGTTTTCAGGTACACCTCCTACCGGCTTTTGAGTGAGGATAGGCTGATCCTGGGAATAGGAGAAACCGGCAATGTTGTTTTACCGGGCAGACGGATCCTTCGTGTTACCCCAATAGGAATTAGAGGTAACAGGGCTGAGCTCAGGTTGGTCATCTTAAGAAAAAAGAACAAGATTTTTCAAACGGTTATCAGGCTTCGCAACCACGGGAGTATTACCGTGGGAGGTCCCAGACATCAAAAAGAAGGGCACCTCCTGCTTAATATATCCAATTCCTTTTGAGCTTTTTTCAGCTACCGGTGTCTAAGGTTTTAAAAGCGACAAAAAGGAGAATTGAAAATGAAACAGAAAAGTAAGATAATTATATTAATGGCGATCGTATTAAGTCTTTCCCTTATCGTTTCTTCAGCTTGGGCCGGAAGTAAGCAGCGGCATCGATGGGAGGGCGTGGCTATCGGCATCGGCGCGGCGGTCTTGGGGAGTGCGTTGCTTCACAATCATTCCTACCCGCCACCTCAAGTCGCATACCGCTATGGTCCCCCTCGTCACCGACATTATTACCCCCATAGACACAGGGGGCATTATAATCGGGGTCACTATAAGAGTAGACGGCATCGGGTGTCGCCTCATAAGAAGATCTGGAATCCCGGGCATTACAACCGGAGAGGATACTGGGTTCCCGGCAAATGGATGGTAATTGAAAGGGGTCATGATCACCGGGCCAGAGACCGTTCCGGGATATACAGGCACAGAGATCACAGACGCTGGTAATTAAGAAAGGAGTATTTGGTTCTCCCATTCTTCATAGCAGGCCGTTTTAAAACGGCCTGCATATCCTAAAAACACTCCTTGAGACCACTTTAAAATGTTCAATTTTGCCTGCCCGGTTAAATCCATATTTAATATTTAACCAGGGTTCAAGGTCAAGGCATTTTAAAGTGGTCTCAATCCATCACTACCACTCCCATAGCCCTATAAAGTGTTGCCTTGGAAATTTTAAATTCATATAGCGCGGTGTAGTAATTCGTCATGGTTCTGGAGAGAAGTGTCTGAGCATCAAGCACATCGGTTGAGGTGGCGACTTGTTCTTTGTAGCGTTCCTGGTTTATCCTGAAGTTCTCCTTCGCCTGTTCGATAGCCTTTTCAACGGTAATAATGGCCTTTGCCGCTTCTATTGTTCTCAGATAGGCCTTTTTGACTTCCAGATGTATGTTGTCAAGAATCTCATCTTTTCGCAACTGGGACTGGGATACACGTGACAATTTTTCCTTAACCCCATAGGATGTTCGACCCCACTCCCAGAAATTCCATGTTGCCGTTGCTTGAATCGTCCAGCCACTCGGATCAAATATGCCCTGGCCGCCGTCTACGTCCCAATCTGTTCCGTCCTTAAAATAACTGCCCTGTAAATCGATCGAAGGATAGTAATCTTTTCTGGCAAGCTGCAGATCTTTTTCCGCAATTTCGACTTCCAAATCGGCAATCTTGATCTCTATTCGTTTTTTTTCAGCTTGATTCAGACAGTAATCCAGATCGTTTTCAAAAGGGGTGTAATCAAGAATGTCTTTAATTGCCACTGGCGTATTTATCGGTCTTCGGAGCAGGGTATTGAAATCTGCTTCGGCATTTTCCATGTTATTTTTTGCAACAATAAGCTCTTGCTCGGCATTGGCCAGCTCAACCTGTGCTTGCAGCAAATCGTTTAGAGGAGACATGCCGACCTGATAAAAGTTGTTGGCTACTTCCTTTTGAGCGTCGATCTGGGTAACCGTCTCTTCGGCAATATTTCGTAGCTTCTGGGTCTTTAACAGCGAGAAGTATGTGATTTTTGCATTTAGAATGATGTCCTGGCGTTGGAGATCTTCTTTGATTGTTGCAGCGTCAACGCCGAGCTTTGCTAAATCGTACTGCCTTAGCAAAGAAAAACCGGTAAATATGGGCTGGTTGAAGGACGTAACCCATGAGTACTCATCTCTTGAAGTAGTGGCAAAGCCGCCGATGCTGGACCCTTCGTCCATCCGCTCGAACTGATACCGGGTGCTCAAGGTCGGAAGAAAATTGGTAAACCTGGATTTTTTTACCGACATCGCAGCCTTTGTATCTTCCTCAAACGATTTCAGCCCGAGATTCACCTTTATGGCATTTTCAATGGTTTTTTCAATGGTTAAAAATTCGGAAGATTCCTGGGCAAAACAGAATTGAGACAGGATAAATAATTGAGCGATGGTGAAACAAATAGAAAAATAAAAAAGACGTTTTTTTGTTATCATTTTATTTTCATACCTCCCTACTTAATACCTGAGTCTTGCATATAAACGCCTCCGACTCGTACAAAATTCAGGTGTTCAACATAAAAAATCCATATTAATTAAATTGTTTCCGGTTAATTTTTATATTTTTCTTTGGATTATTAAGTATTTCACTCGAATCCTTGAACCCTTGGCTCCTTGAATCCTTTACGGATTACTTCAGCTCTATTGGAAATAATCCATTTTTTATATCTTATCAAACCAAGGCAGACAAAAAGAATAAACAAGAAAACAGGCACGGGACCAAGCTCCAGGACAACCCAGCTTATTCCTACAACGGGGAGTAAGCTGATGCGGACGATTGTCTTTATGGTTGAGTGCCTTGCGATGACGTCTGCCACCGGTGGTGAGTGTGTCTTATACAAACTTAGGAATATTTTTCCGACCGTGTTATTGAGCAAAAAACGGTCACGAAATTCGCGCAATATTTGAACGTGGGGCTCCATTGGGGAACCAAAAGCAGCAGTGGCGATAAAACAGCCGCTACCGCCGCCACCGCCTCCACCGCCTCCCGTACTGATTCCACCGCCGCCACTTCCGGGGCTGAGATCCAAATTCAACCGACCGTAGCCGTATAGGTTGTCTTTTCCGGAACTGCCCATATCGATGGCTGAAGAGGTCAGAGCGTTCCATAATTGGGATACAGAGAAAGAAGGACTCTTCGATAGAAGTAATGCTGCAGCTCCCGAAACATGCGGAGAAGATGCACTCGTACCGGGGAAGAGGCCGTAGACATAGTTTGACACAAAATCCGGTCCGCTGATATCCGGCTTAGTCCTGCCGTCATTGGTAGGACCTTGAGAGCTATAGGATTCTGTCGGTCCGGTTGTCCAATTCAAATAGTCGATGGCACCGACAGCCAAAGCATTTGCAGCGTCTGCAGGGCTCAAAAGACTGCTCGAAGTTACGGACGGGGTTAAGCTTTGGAGCTCGCTGTATAACTCCAGCTGATGATTTGAAGAGGCACTAAACTTTTTGATTAAAATGAAATAGGTACTATTTACCGGGACCGAATTTGGTACCGTATAAACAATCTCTTCTGACGGCTCCTGAATTCCACGGGCAAGACTGCTATCGACCTCATTGGAAGAGCTATCGTAAAGATAAAGATCATAGTCTTGATCAGTAGAGCCGGTCGTACCCCAGGCATCCCAGGTTAGATAAAGTTTGATAACTTGGCCGGGCTGCGCTGTAATTTGAATGGTTTCATCAGTTCCTGAAACGTTGTGCCAGCCATTACTGTCGGAGTCCGTAAAGGTGGCCTCGTAGTGTCTATGGGCCTCGTTACCGGCAGCATTCACCCACAGGATCCCGTTGCTGTAGGCATCATTCACCGTGCAAACGGGGTAAAGGTGAAAACACTGGCCATCGTAAAAATTGGTGTTGGCAACGATTAAAGAATGATTGATGATGTCAATCCTGTTGTTGATAGCGTAATCTTTGGCACGCCACAAATCCAAAGTGTCGGTTATTTTTATAAGATAGATTTGAGCATCGGGGGCCATGTCGAAAACAATTTCGGCAACACCGGTTCCGTGCGGATCTGTATCTGAGGGAAAGTCTGCTACTTCTACACAGGATACCCCTGTGCAATCAACCAATACTACATTGCCCGGGAGTTCGCCGTCGGATATGGCTGAAGATAGAAATTGGAAGCCCAAATCGATTACAGCGATATTTACATCAGTACCGGTATACCCTGCAGCGTGAAATGCGGCTGCTCCGGTCAAGTTCACCCCCTCACTTTGGACTGCTGATTTCATAAGCTTAACCGGCCGCTTAATAAACGATATCCCGTCAATGGTATCGGCGATGGATTCTAGCATATTCACAGGAGTTTTCACTTTTGCTACATTATCCGCACGTTTAATAATTTCAACGCCCAAAGCTCTAAGAGCCGCTTCGTCGATAGATACACCAGGCTCTGATATCAGATAGACGGTAATTTTCTCTTGCGCATCCATGTTTATCTGTCGGCTTTTAGCAAATACCTGAGCAGCTGAAACACCCTGCTTATATTCGTTTGCCAGTTTTGCCAAACTGCTCTGTAATTTAGGGTGAAGATTGTCCTTTTGCACGACTTTGCTCAAATCTTGAGCACGAGCAAACGTGTACAGAGTAAAAAAGAGCACTAAGGTTGTGGTAAAACCGGCAATGAATTTTTTGTATCTGCTTCTAATCATAATTTTATCGCGATAGTGGTGTAATGGCCAAATTACAAATTTCTCGGGTGTGTAACAAATAAATACCAATTGGGCAATAATTTCATGCAAAAATCAGGGTAAATGTCTATCTGCGAGGTGTAAATCCCAGGTGAGTTAGGAAAATTTTAATATGTTGATTATTTATTTTGGTCGCAAAAAACTCCACCAAACAAAAACCCCAAAAATTATAACTGCCAGGATCGCTTTAACATAAGACATCCAGTCAACCGGTTTTTTAGCAAAACCGTTATTTTGGATTTCACCAACCTTGGCGTTGCACGAGTGGCATACCTTTGCATCTCTCGGGAGGAAAGTGAAACATTCGGGACATTTTTTCCCCGGTTTTGTTGTTTTAGTCATAAATGATAATTGTACCTTCTAAATAGGCAACCGCCTTTCCGGCGATGGCAACCCGGTCTCCCATTTGCTTGCAAAACAATTCTCCACCTCGCTGGGAGAGTTGAAGGGCGTGAAATTGAGTTTTTCCGGTTTTAATGGCCCAATAGGGAACCAATGTGCAATGCGCCGACCCCGTTACCGGGTCTTCCGGGATACCCACACCCGGTGCGAAAAATCTTGACACAAAATCGCATTGTGAGCCCGGTGCGGTTGCAATTATTCCCCGTCTGTCCAGTTGGCTCAACTTTTCCATGTCCGGCCGAAGCGATTTTATTTTATCTTCCGAATCATAAACAACAAGATAGTCTCTCGACAGTAAAACTTCCTCCGGCTCTATATGCAGACCATCTAGCAATTCATTGGGAGCTGGGCAGGGTAAAAGTTTGTCGGAGGGGAAATCCATGGACAAACTGTCCTTGTCCCGCTTTACCGTTAAAGGGCCACTGGCGGAATCAAAACAGACCGTGTCCCGAGATTTGTCGACATAATTAAATATAACGAAAGCACTGGCCAACGTTGCATGACCGCACAAATCCACCTCAACTTTAGGCGTAAACCATTTTATTTTATAATCCTCACTACTTGGAACAAGAAAAGCGGTTTCCGACAGGTTGTTCTCGGCTGCTACAGCTTGCATGGTTGCATTTTCGATCCAATCATCAAGCAGGCATACTCCTGCCGGATTTCCTGAGAATAAAGAACTCGTGAAGGCATCGATCTGATAGAACGGAATTTTCATAATATTCCCTCCTTAATAACTTCCAAATAAAATTCCGGTCACGGTGCCGACCAGATAATATTTTCGGCTTCTCCATGAAGTGTTAAGCTCGGTG
>CALANC010000401.1 GCA_937925895.1 uncultured Desulfobacterales bacterium | reverse complement strand
GAGGAACAACGATGCGCTCAGGGGAGTTTGAACGGACAGTCGAAAAAAAATCAGAATCTCGGCTTCTCAAAAGAACGTTTGAACATTAATGAGGCTAAATTCTTCATCAAGCAAGCCATCGCAATCCTTCAAAACTCGAAAACCAAAGCGAAAAAAAAGTCTGCCATCCTGATCCTGCTCGTTTCATTCTGGGTTTCACGACCCATCGAAGACGTAGCAAACTTCAGGATCACCAGGCGCTTGAAAGGCACGCCGAGCCATGAAGGGATTTACATCCATGGGGGTGAAATCTACTGGATTCTGCACGTGTCGGGTCCGGCTGTTAAGGGAACCAAGCTTACGGATCAAAGCCCCGCCTGCAAGGTTAAGAAATTCATCCAGCTGAAAGTTCCGCACACGCTGAAAGACCTGATCTTGCCGCATGTTGATGACATGCTGGGGAAAAAGAGTAAGAAACTTTTTGACGAAACTTCCATCCGAAGCCGACCTTACTTGCGATATGTTCTGCGATCAATCAGGGACGACCGTAATGAAAGGCTAAATTTAAAAAGGATTGCAACTTTTCTGTTCTGGGAACTGGCACACCACCCTTCCTCGGACTTTGCCACCGCACTGTTAATTTCCGGCATGAAAGCGTCAAATAAAATAAGTCAACCCTACTACACCACTCTCGGAGAAAACTGGCTGCAGGCGATCTATGACAATGTCTGTTCGGTCCTTGAAAGCAACTTCAAACTTATTGAAACGCCCATTATGTTCCGTGACTATACAAGGGTCGGAAACCTGCCAGAGCCTGACGTCTATTTGGGGTCTCCCTTCCGCCCCGAACGCTCTGCCGTACAGGCGCTTATTGTATTGCTCCAGAAGGAAATCGAATGTTTTCAAAAGAAGAAAACCTGGTCGACGCAGGACATGATCCGCTTCCAAAAGCCATACGTTCTCTACAATTGGCTGATGTTCTCATTTGCCGGCGGAACCCGGCCCGGCAAAAGACCTTGTTTCGACCCAGAACTCTTCAACCTGACGAACGGTCTAGCCGTGATCAACGACAAAGATCAGGATGGCAGGGAGAAAACAAGAAGAGTCTGGTTCTGGGACGAGATGTGCAAACAGATCGAATACTATTATGAACATATTGAAGTGCTTTATGACCGAATTGGCTTTAAGGTCCCGTCGTTAATCGATCTTTTTAACAATCACGGTTCAAGTAAAGCTGTCGGTCACCTCTTCATCATCGGTGAGAATTTTGAGCTTGAATTCCTAAAACCTGCCTGGATCGAAAAGATTTTAAAGGCCGAGTACAACTACGCGATGCCAGCAAACAGTCATCGCCATTTTATCAGAAGCCATTTGCTCGAACGGGAGTGTCCGGTTGAGACGATCGACGCATTTATGGGGCATGAAAAACTCGGTCAAGAAGCATCGGGACAATATTCCGCCTTTTTCCAGGCCGACCTCGTTGATTCACTCAGGAAGCATCACATGCCGTTTCTAAAAGAAGATGGCTGGCGTGCCATACCCGGTCTTACAAAGGAGAACAGAAGATGAAAAAGCATTATTGTCTGAGAGACCCCAGTAAAGCCAATTGCACAAAAAACGTTTTCAGAAACGTCTCCAGGATTCTAAAAAAGATGCAACCTGCCATGTATTGGGGGCAACGAGGTTTGAGTTGTGACAAGGACACTATCAATGAAATCATCAAAGCCATGCGCGCTCGCAAAGGCGTCAGTTCTACGGGTTGCATCAATTTCTTTGAAAGGATAGTCAGTTATGGCAATCGAAAATTGGATTGGAAAGTGCCTTCAATTTCTCGTGAAACATCACCTCTCCACCACAAAAACAGCTGTACCAAGGATTCCTTCGCGGATTACCTGCGCATGGAGGCGATCCTTAAAGATTTCTATAGTCAACTGGAAGATCCAATCCCCAAAAAAGCAGATGAACGAATTGGGCAAATTTTGTTTTCGGCCATTTGCCATGGGGCACTTCTGAATAGGCGCTGGTTGAAGCCTTTCATGCTTTCTCTCTCAGAAGGAATCAACCTGTCTGGGAGTTGGCTATGGTTGGAGATCAAAGGAGAAAGCGAAAACTCTAAAGAATTGCATGCATGGCACGCACGCAATCGATGGGTTGCAGATCCCCTGACGCATTTTCTGATTATGCGTTGGGTCGACGAGTATCCGGAAGATCGGAAAAATCTAAAAAAAACCGATATTCTTGGGGCGATTAAAAAATGTCGGTTTCTTCAAAAACACGGGAAAATTCGTACCATTGGCGGGCTTCTGAAGTTGGCAAGAGCTCGAGCAGATCATCTGATCCCAGGTTTTTTATCTGCTTATGCTGCCGGAAATTTGCCTTCCGTATGTCTAGATAGATTTACCTGGGCAAGAGTTGTGTTTAATAAACCCGCGCACTACCCGGCACAAAGCAAGACAGCCGATTTAGCTCCAATTGATGTCGAGATTTTGAGAAGCCCTCCGGAAGTTTCCGGAGATTTCGAGCCAGAAGACCAAATCAAGATTTTAAAAAAACTTCTGGGAGAAGAGTTCTGGAAATCAGTAGGTAGGGGCACCGAGATCGTACCCGTCACCACCGCTAAGGAAGCTCAAAAATTCCTGGACAAATTTCTAAAGGAAAACAGCGGGAACCTTTGTCAAGTATTCGTTTTGTTGATCGAGTGGGCAAAGCAATTACTTAATTATAAAGAAGACATATTAGAACACAGGAGTAAAAGCAAACCTCTCCTCGTAAGCTCAGTCAATAGGTATCTCTACTGTATAGGGGAAGGACTGCTCGAGCATGCGTGCAACAAGGAGTTATTCAAACTAAAGAAACAAGACCGTGAGATGGTATATGAGAAGGTCATTCTACATAAAAAAAAGTCTTACGAGGATGTGTTCAAAGCTGCAGGTCGGATAGAACAGTTCCATGGTTTCCTGCAGGTATTTTATAAAAGGATGAGTATCGATTTAGACAGTATTAAAATTGAGGTTGGTATACCTCCGACAAAGGTAAATGCGTATATCATTACACCGGGTGAGTACAAAAAAGTACTTGAGTTATTGGGGTGGGGAGAAAAACATCTCTCCCGTTGGCAGACTATGAGGATCGTTACCGCCATTCTCGGGTTCAAAACTGATTTACGTCAAAGTGAAATCGTCTCGTTGCGCCTGGTCGATTTCCAGGATGGTGAAGAACCCGTCATCCAAATACGAGTACAGATATACCACCCTGGTAAAACATTTAGTGCTATTCGACAAATACCGCTCTTCCCTCTACTCGATGAAGACGAACTTTATTTCATCAGAAAATTTTATGCTTTTAGCTTACGTGAAGCGGGGCAAATAGGCGGAGAACTCCTCTTTCGAGACCTTAGCAGTGGGTTCGGCGGTGTGACATACAGTCAATTAATCAAACCGATCGTTGATGCGATGCGCACAGTAACCGGTGATCCGAGATTGTCTTTCCATTCATTGAGACATTCCTTTGTGACGTGGTCTTCGGTCAGGTTACTTCTTCGTGATGGTTGTGATCCAGGCACAGCTCTGGAATGTCTGAATGATCCCTTTTTCCACATGAAGAACCTTGAAAGATTTCGCCGTGATCTCCTGAAAAACGAGCGCCAGGGCCGCAATTTTCTCTATGCTACAGCAACTCTGGTTGGACATGCGTCTCCATCGACGACAATCCTCAGTTATTGTCATTTGATGGATTGGTTGCTGGGGCACTTTCTCAGGCAACCAATGTCTTTGCCGACCTTGTCAGCCAAGGCGATGAAGGAGGTCGCAGGTATCAGCCAATCCAAGGCATCTAAACACAAAAAGAATGGCGATGATTTGGCAAAAATCCTCCAATCTGTTTCAAAGAAAAAAAACGATCGATTAACTACAGAAATTACATTTCGGAGAGGACGAATACCCAAAATCAACACTGAGAAAAAATCTAAAATTCTGAAGCCTTGGGAAAACTCGTTTACGGATTTTCTAAATATTGTTGAAACATCTTCAGGAGAAGAAGAGAATTCTGACGGAACGAAATCTTTTCCACAAGACAGATCCGATATTCTTTTCGCCGCAGAACTATACCAAAAGATCTCTATGTTAGATGGGAGAGTGTGGCCCAAGGTCGACCGGACATTATCACGGGCAAAAAATCTTTATGATAAAGAACATACGTCTTTCGTTATTGAAGATCTCAGTTTGGGGAAGGAGTTTATTGATGTCCTTGATAATTTGGGCGTTCAAAAAAAACATTTATCTTTCTTTTACATCCCCAATTCTGAACGAAAGAAGCGTTCTCAAAAAAACGACCTGAGATATTGGGCAAGAGGACTCGGCATCGAGATAGAACATTTAAACCAAGTAAACTTTTACAAAGGGAACACCTCCGAAAGAGGAAATATTCTCTTGAATTTCGAAAAAAAGCTGGAAAATAACTTAGGTGAAGACAGTGAGAACAAACACAGTGAAGCATTGATTTTTTTGATGGAGATGGTTGAAATAGGGAAACTGAAGCCGGTTTAAAACTTCCCTTTAAATCTCCTTCATATAAGCATCACGCACTTCATCAGGTTGAACACACAGGTAATCCAGCGTCTGACGCTGGTGTGCGTGTCCA
>CALANC010000400.1 GCA_937925895.1 uncultured Desulfobacterales bacterium | reverse complement strand
TGACTTCTCCGGCAATCATCGGGAAATCTTCGGGCAGGTTATACTTTGCTTTAACTTCTTCCAAATCGCCCCATTGAGTAATTTGACCAACGCCTGATTTCCCGGACAACATGGCCTCCCAGGTAGTCGGCACATCCAATCCTAAAGATGTCACCATACCTATCCCGGTGACCACCACTCGTTTTAATGTTATTGTTTTACTCATTTTCACCTCTCAGGTTATTTTTTGGCATAATCTCGTACAAGTAGTTATCATGTTAAAAGACCTTTTTCAATTTTTTTGTCGAGGTGGATTGGGAAACAGCATCCATAAATGCTTTGATTTTGCCAAGATCTTTTAATCCGGGAGATCTCTCGACCCCGGAACTTACATCCACGGCATGGGGCGCACTCGCCCATATGGCATGGGAAACATTCTCCGGTGCAAGTCCTCCGGCAATTATCAGCGGGTGATTTTCACCGAAACTTTTGGCTTTTTCCCAATCCCACTTGAGCGCAATGCCTCCGGGAAGATTACCTCGGCCGCATTCCACAAGGTAAGCCGAGGCGTTATAACTTGAGACGTCCTCTAGTGAAGGTGTACCTTCTACAAACAACGCTTTAATCACCTGAATTTTTTCTTTTCGGAAACGTTGAACGAGTTCAGATGACTCCTGACCATGCAGTTGAACTGTGGAAAGTCGGCAATGATTCACCCGCTTCATAATGTTAGAAAATGTTTCGTTCACAAATACCCCTACCGTTTTTATCTGCCCTTTTACGGCCGAGCAAATTTCTTTGGCCTGGTTGTCTGTCAAGTTCCTTGGGCTTTTTGGATAGAAAACACATCCGATTGCGTCAACACTCAGGGTCGTACATTCCAAGGCCTCTTTAACTCGGGTCAAACCGCATATTTTGACCTGAGGTCTATGTTTTTTCTTGGTGGTTTCCTGGTTTTCGTGCATTTTTTTTCCACGGTATAATGTGATCAACGCCAAAGCGATTTGAGAAAGACTTGAGGATTGTTAGACTTCACAAGACTTTCACCAATAAGGAAGTTCCAAATTCCTGCCGCCCGATTTTTTTCAATGTCTTTTCGTGTCTGAATACCGCTTGCCGCAACGGCAATTTGGCCGGGTTCCAACAGCGATTTCATCCGGATAGCGGTTTCCATATCGGTTTCAAATGAGCGCAAGTTTCTGTTGTTAATGCCAATAAGCCGAGCTCCGGCCCAAGAAGCTGCTTCAAGATCCTTTTCATTGTTGATTTCGACCAATGCATCCATCCTAAGTTCGCTACATATGCTAAGATAGTCTTTCAATTGTTTCTTCGAAAGAATTCGGACGATAAGTAAAACCGCATCTGCTCCGATAACCGAGGATTCAAAAATTTGATAGGAAGATATAACAAAGTCTTTTCTAAGTACCGGAAGCGTTGTGGCCTTTCGGGCGCTTTCCAAATCGTCCTTGCTGCCCCGAAAATGGAGATAATCGGTTAGGACGGACAATGCTGTCGCTCCTCCCTTTTCATACGCTTGGGCGAAGGTAATCGGATTTAAATCTTTTGAAAGGATTCCTTTTGAAGGAGAAGCCCGTTTAATTTCCGCAATGATGTTGATGCCGGATGGACTTGGAGATTCCAATTTTTTCAAAAACGGACGTTTGTCTCGAGGAATCAACGTCTGTTTAAAAAGTTGCTTTTCCGGCAGTTTTTTCTTTGCTTCAGCGATCTCGCGTTTTTTGTCTTCAACAATTATTTGTAAAAAGTCAGTGCCCATGTTTGAACTTCGTTTGCTCCGCTTATCCATAAGATGCCTAATCGGGTCAGCCGTTTTCCTGTGTAAATCGTATCAACGCTTTCATTTTTTCACTTGCAGCACCATCGTCAATGGCTTTTTCTGATATTCTTATACCTTCTGTAAGACTTTCTGTTTTACCGGCCGCAACAAGCGCTGCGGCGGCGTTAAGCAAGACAACATCCCGTTTGGGGCCTTTTTCGCCATCCAGAATGTTGCGGGTTATCACGGCATTCTTGTCAGGATTTCCTCCCAAAAGTTCGGTTGCTTTCGCCCGGTATCCGAAAAACTGTTCAGGATTGATGTCAAAGGTGCGAATAAGGCCGTCATTGAGTTCGGAGACCCGCGTGGGTGCACAAACAGAAATTTCATCCAACCCGTCATGTCCGTGGACGATAAAAGCCTTTTTTGTTCCCAAAAGTTTTAGCGCCTGAGCAAACATTTCCGTCAGTTCGGGTGCATAGACGCCGAGGAGTTGGCAGTTAGCTCCGGCAGGATTTGTAAGTGGCCCGAGCATGTTAAAAATGCTCCGGATTCCGATTTCTTTTCTTGCTTTCGCAGCGTATCGCATGGCACTGTGATAAAGCGGCGCAAATAGAAAGCCGATGCCGATTTCCTGAACCGCTTCTTCCACGATTTCAGGATCGATGTCTATTTTTACGCCCAAGGCCTCAAGAAGATCTGCGCTCCCGCATTGGCTGGATACCGATCGATTGCCGTGCTTTGCAACCGTCACATCACAGCCCGCCACCACAAAAGCAGTGGTGGTAGAAATATTAAACGTCATAGCGCTGTCTCCACCGGTACCGCAGGTATCCACAACAGTGGCAGCCGAAGCTTGAATACGAAGCGCTTTTCGGCGCATGGCTCGAGCTGCTCCGGCCAATTCTTCAAAGGTTTCTCCTTTTGTAGCCAGGGCAGCCATCATCGCACCTATTTGGGCATCTGTAACACCACCTGAAAAAATCTCGGTGATCATTTCAGACATTTGGGCTTCGGTCAGATCTTCTCCTTTAATGATTTTTTTTAGGTTTTCCTGAAACATGCAGGCTATTCTCCCTTCTGTTTTGATTAAACGTAGAACCTATTTTATTCCGTTCAGAAAGTTTCGCAAGAGCCGTTTTCCGATCTGTGTCATAATCGATTCAGGGTGAAATTGAATCCCTTCGGTTGGATGCTCTCGATGTCGAATTCCCATAATCTCTCCGTCATCCGCTTCAGAACTCAGTACCAGAGATTTAGGAAAATTTTCCCTGGAAACGGCCAGTGAGTGGT
>CALANC010000399.1 GCA_937925895.1 uncultured Desulfobacterales bacterium | reverse complement strand
GAGGATACCGATCCCTGCTATAAAAGACAGGAATTTGTAACATATAATTTTAAAGATATCACAAAACCTGTTAACGAGTATTGTTTCTGCGAGATTGACAAGGTATTACATTTTTGAGCATAAGTGATTACGGTCATTTTGTAAAATTTTTATTTTTTGAAAGTGAATCTTAAAAGGAGGTTAAGGAAAATGGAAAGAAATCAAGAAGAATATGAATGTGCACACTGCGGTTATACTACTGATGGGAAATTCAAAGGAGATATCTGTCCTGAATGCGACCAAACTTTCTGGAAATGTTCTAAATGCGGATTCCTCATCACTGCTTCAATACCTCCAGACAAATGCTCACAATGTAATGAGAAGTGTGATTTCCGGAACGTTACTTGTTATACCCCAGAATGTGGAGGTCCCGGTCATTTTGATCCAAGGTTATAAATATCAGTAGATGACCTTTATATGATATATGTATTAAGCATTAATTAGCCTCACATTGTGTGATTGGCAAGAAAGCACAGGTTTTGGCAAGCCCGATTTTCATAAGGTAATCTTCAGAACCGAACACCGGCGATCCTGGCCGGCCTTTTGGGCTAAATTAAAAGGGAGAAAGTGAGGGGCTTTTATGGCAAAATTTACAAGAGATATAGCGTTTAGGGTAGAAAAATGGGCCTGTTTAATTTTGTCTGACCTTGAAATGGATTCTGAACTTGCCTATCAGGTTATCCAATTGTCAGGAAAGGTTGAAGGGGTCAAATTTATCAACAATAACCGACCGACAAACATTCAGGTTGAAATAGCATTTACAGAAAAAAGGCCTTATATCCGATCTGAAGATAGCATCTTTGGTTATTTAACTATGCCTGAAGAAAATAACATATGTGCTGACATCGGTGTGAAAAAGAATTTTTACCCTGAACTTAAGGAGTTTTTGCTTAATAGCTCGAACGTGCCTGAATTGTATGTGCTAATCATTCTAACTATTGATGCCGATGATTTAGAAGAGCTCCATACTCACGAATTAGATCGATGGCCTGATGATGTTGAACGGCTTCGCATCGTAAATTTTGGATACAGATTGATATATAAGCAAGCCCCATTTTACACAGGGGAAAAGTAATAACATTATTAGATGCAAGGAAGTTTATAAGGGAGAACCTGACAAGGCTACCCCCAACATCTCCCTTATTCTAAAATCGAGATACAAAAAGCAATTGAAACTCGGCTTAGATTTCTCAATAGCCCTAATTCATGGAATAATTTAAAAGAAAAATATAATGACCTTGCTAAAGAAATAATAACAGATAAATATTACGGAGCATTATTGCCCATCCTTTCAATTTGATTCGCTTGCTTTTCCAGCCGGATCATCCAATTCTTATCATCTTTCAGGTAAATTTCAGCCAGGCGGTTAAATTCTTTTGCTTCAGAATATATTCCTTTTCTCAACCAAGCTTGGGAAAGGTAAAAATAACATTGCCCATTGTTTGGGTTAAGACCAATCGCTTGTTCAAGCAGCCGGATTGCATTATCAGGTTTTCCTTCATTTAAAAGCTGCTTGCCTTTCTGGGTAAGCTGGACTGAGGCTTTTTCTCGTGGGCTTGGTTGCCGCAACTCTTCATGAGCTATTTGTTTAGTGCATCCTGATAACACTATTATAAGGAGTGCCAAAATTATTACTCTTTTCAATTCAATTCCCTTTAAATAAATTTTTTATGCCCTCTCTAAGTTGCTCAAAAATTCCCGGCCTGGAGCCTTCATGGATTGATTCTTCCAGAACATTTTCCAATAGAAAATACTCTTCATAAGGTTTGGGGCAATTTTTTGATGCATAATTCTTGCCGTCAACACCGCAAATTAATTTTTTTACGATTCCATTAGGCACCCTGAAGTCATTTTTAGAAATGTGGTGTGGAATCGCATTCATTAGTTCTGCCCAAATTGGAAGAGCTGCTTCAGCACCGGTGGATTTAATAGAGGCGCCGTTGTCGAAACCAACCCAAACAAGTGCAAGTATGTCTGGTGTGTACCCTATGAACCAGGCATCTCGGTAGTTATTGGTTGTACCGGTCTTGCCAGCAACAGGCCAATTGATTCCTCTATCCCTGAGAGACCGACCCGTTCCGCTGTCTACAACGCCACGTAATAAGGAATTTATGATAAACGCCTCTTCTGTGGAAATCAAACGCTCGATTTTTATATGACGCTGTTCAAGCACATTACCATTCTCATCGGAAACTGCTTTTAATGCAGATGGAAAGGGCATAATTCCTCCGGCCGCAAAAACACAATACGCACGAGCAAGCTCCATAGGTATCACTTCAAATGCACCTAGTGCCAAAGAAGGATATGGCTTAAATGATGTTGAGAAGCCGAATCGCGTTGCGTTTTCAATGATTTTTTTCAATCCGATTTGCATAGCCAGGTCAACGGTGGCCAAATTATATGAGTTTTCAATGGCTTTTCTAACAGTCACTTGGTAATTCTCATCTTGCTCAAAGTTTTTCGGAATCCAGGTTTTACCATTGATTAAATATGCTTTGGGCTTGTTGGAAAGAATACTTATTGGGGTAAATGTATCCAGACCAGTCGCATAAATAAATGGTTTGAAAGCACTGCCGGGTTGGCGGCGAGCTTGGGTAATACGGTTGAACTGGCTCTCACTATAGTTGCGCCCACCGACCATAGCAAGAATGTGGCCTGTTTTCGGTTGCATGACAATCAAAGCGCCCTGGAGACTTATATCAGATGATTTGCGCTTCAGGGCAGGGAATTTTTTTTCCAAGTTCTGTAAACCCCTTGTCAATGCTTTTTCAGCAGCCATTTGAACCTGGGAATCAAGAGTTGTATATATCGAAAGTCCCAGCGTTGATAGATCTTCAGGTTTATAAAGCATTCTAAGTTGCTGTGTCAGGTAATCGATAAAATACGGAGCTTTTTTCCCATATTCGGTGTATCCGACGGGCTTAATCGGTGCATTTGTTTGCACTTTGAGTTTTTCATCAGATATCCAACCTTTCCGTCCCATGGCTGTTAAAACTAAATTTCTGCGAACCTGACAGGCTTTTTTATCCGCATAGGGTGAATAGTGGTTAGGAGCTTTGATAAGGCCGGCTATCGTAGCAGCCTCTGATACAGATAATTCCTGAACAGGTTTTCCGAAATAAAAATAAGCGGCTTCACCAATACCATTGATGGCGACCGAACCTTTCTGACCCAAATAAATCTCGTTTAGATATATTTCGAGTATGTCCTCTTTTGGGTACATCAATTCCATTGAAAGAGCCAACAAGACTTCCTGAAATTTACGTCTCAGGTTTCTATTGGGCGTTAGAAAATAGTTTTTAGCCAATTGTTGAGTAATGGTTGAACCACCTTGTTGAATTCTACCGTACCGCAAGTTTGCTATCAATGCCCGCAAAATAGCAATTGGATCAATCCCCCAGTGTTGAAAAAAGCGACTATCTTCTGCTGCTAAAATTGCATGGATAAAATGTTCGGGGATCTGATTAATAGAAACCAGTTGGCGACGTTCCCGCTCAAGACCGAAGAAAAGCATGATTTCTTCAGGTTCAATTTCCAAGAGCGGTAAGGACATCCCATTATCTTGCCGAACAATGGATTCGATCGTATTCTCAGCAATTTTTATGTTTATAAGAAACCCTTCTCTGTTTTCCCATGGTGTTTTAAGGTCATTTAGGAAAATACGTATACCTTTTCGGATGATTTGCATTTCCCCTCTTCTTGCCGGGTGTCTGGAGACTTCTCGATACCCCGCTCGCTTGAGTTTCTCTTGAAATAGGCTTTGATTAAGTCGTTGACCGGGGTAAAGTAATATTGTATCCGTGAAAACTTTTGACGGTATACTCCATCGTCGGGATGAAAATCGCTCATCTACCTTACTAGAGAGGTGCCAGCCATAAAGAATAACTCCAAGGAGAACAAAAAAAAGAATCGTTGCGCTGAAAATAAATATTTTTTTTATCATAGGAGTCTCTTTTCATATTGCATTTAGAACATACCAATTTGGTTACAAAGGTTATTATTAACTGAATTGTGTGATCCTTTCCAGCTTTTTTATAAAACCAAGATGATTCATAACACCCTATCTCTCTTGATTGAACCAACGCTATCGCAACCTTGCCTTCTATCTTCTTGTTTGGTATATGTTCAATAATTTTTTGTGATAATGTCCTTTGAATTTATATTAATTTCTTGTGGAGGTTAATTATGAAAAAATCCATTGGTGCACAGACAATAGTCTATCCGGCCCCTATCCTTATCGTAGGGACATATGACAAATCAGGGAAACCAAATGTTATGACGGCCGCTTGGGGAGGGATTTGCAGCTCTAAACCTCCATGTGTTACAGTATCACTGAGAAAAGCAACATACAGCTATGGAAGTATTGTGGAAAACAAAGCGTATACTATAAGTATTCCCTCTGAAAAGTATGTTAGGGAGTCTGATTATTTTGGAATGGCATCAGGCAAAACAGAGGACAAGTTTTCAGCAACTGGCCTCACTCCTGTGGAAAGTGATTTGGTAAAAGCACCATATGTCAAGGAATTCCCTCTTATTTTAGAATGCAAACTCCTTCATACATTTGAGATAGGATTACATACCCAATTTATTGGTGAAATTCTTGATGTTAAAGTTGATGTGGCCGTAATGGATGCAAATGGGAATATTGATATAGAAAAATTCAAGCCGATTATATTTGCGCTTTCATCCAAAACTTATCACGGCATTGGGGAAAAGATCGGGGATGCATGGTCAATCGGGAAAGACATTAAGTAACATGGAGTTGTAGGCTTTTTTTGGGCGATATGCTTTTTTCGTTCATCGGTAAATGACCACTAGGGGAGCGGATCTCCGCCTTCCATAAAATGAATAACCGACATAAACACATCAATAACACAAGGATCATGTCTTTTCCCGGATGTTGTACAAAGCGTCTCATACAATTCAAACGATTCTTTTCCAATCAGTTTCTTTGGATGGTCAATGCCAATCAATTGGAGATCGGCCGCCATCGCTTTTCCAATGTTAGGAAGCTTTTCAAGTCGTGAAACTGTTTCTCTGTCTGGGTTCTTCATCAAAAAAATCTCCTTCAGCTATTCCTTCTTCTTCAGCAAGGCGGCAAGGCCTGCAAACGGCTTGTTAGATGAGGCCGACTCCTGATCCCCGCCCGGAACTTCGGCGCCATACCATTCCGCATCAACATGCCGGGAGTGCTCGTTGTCGTGGCAGTAGATGCACAACAGTTCCCAGTTGCTCCCGTCAGGGGGGTTGTTGTCGTGGTCATGATCCCTGTGGTGAACCGTCAGTTCTTTAAGCTTTTTGCCTGAAAATTCGCGCCCGCACTTTCCGCATACGTGTGGAAAGAGTTTCAGCGCCCGCTCCCGGTATGTCTTCTCCCGAAGCTCCCTGTTGCGTCGGGCTTCGGCTATTATCTGTTTCTGCCTTTCTGTTTCCGTATGCCTTTCGTTTTGTGACATATACAGCAGCCTCCAAAGTTTTTGTTATTTCAGTAAAATATAGTAGTGATAAATAAGTGTCAAGAATTCTGTGGGGTTATGGTTATGTGAGCATGGGATAGGTGGGATGAAATCGGGACGAAGATGATTTGATTGTGGTCAGAATGAAGAAAAAAATTGCTATTTGTTACAAATTTGTTATATTTAACAAATACAGGCAACAAATATTCATCCATACAGTGTTCTTTTTTGTCCGGCAGACAAGAAAATCAACTGAAAAATAAGATAAACATAATCAAAAGCATCAATTTAAAGCTTGGCTCAACGATCCAATTGGGAATATCAACGAAAAGATCACATCATGAAAAGAATCGAAGACATTACATTGCTATATGAAATCAGCGAGGCGCTGAATGAACATCTGGAACTTAAAAAGGCGTTATATAAGGTTCTGGGCATCCTCTCCAACGCAATGAATACCTTGAGGGGAACCATATCTATTTTACATCCTTTGCGTGACGAGATAAACATAGAAGTTGCCCACGGTCTTTCCAGAACCGCAATGGAGAAAGGAAAATATAAATTGGGTGAAGGAATTACCGGGCGGGTCATTCAAACCGGTAAAGCTGTTGCCATACCCAAAATCAGCAAAGAACCACTCTTTCTTGACCGTACTGCTTCAAGAAAGTCTAAACAAGAACTGGAGCTATCCTTTATTTGTGTGCCTATCAAAAAGGGGAAGCAGGTTATCGGTGCGTTCAGTGTCGATCGACCTTTTGAAGAATCCTATTCCCTGAGAGAAGGGAAAAAGCTCATGTCTGTCATTGCGACGATGATTGCCAGGCATGTTATTAACCTGGAAACCATCCGTCTGGAAAAGGAACATTTAAGAGAAGAGAATTTAAGACTGAGAAAGGAACTGAAAAATCGATACCGGATAACCGATATTGTCGGCAACAGTAACAAAATGCGTGAAGTCTATCAGATGATCTCCCATGTTTCCAAAAGTAATGCGACTGTGCTTATTCGTGGGGAAAGCGGTACCGGCAAGGAGCTTGTTGCCAGCTCAGTACATTACAACAGCCATAGATCCAAAGGCCCATTTGTTAAGGTAAATTGTGCTTCACTTCCGACCAGCCTTATTGAAAGCGAGTTATTCGGACATGAAAAGGGGGCATTTACCGGGGCCATCAAACAAAAACTTGGAAAATTCGAACTGGCCAATAAAGGAACCATTTTCCTTGATGAAATCGGAACACTCGGCCTGGATGTTCAGGCAAATCTGCTCCGTATTTTGCAGGAAAAAGAGTTTGAGCGGGTTGGCGGTCATAAAACAATAAAAACCGATGTACGCATTATAACAGCAACCAACAAAAATCTTGAAGAGGCAGTTGAACAAGAGAATTTCAGGGATGATCTCTATTATCGTCTGAATGTTTTCCCCATTTACATGCCGCCTTTAAGAGAAAGAAAGACAGATATTCTACTTTTGGCCGATTATTTTCTCGAAAAATACGCCAAGGAAAATCATAAAGATATAAGACGTCTTTCCACACCTTCCATAGACATGCTCATGCAGTATCACTGGCCCGGAAATGTGAGAGAGCTTGAAAACTGTATCGAAAGAGCCGTTCTCTTGTGCGAAGAGAGAGTGATTCACAGCTATCACCTCCCCCCCACACTTCAGACAGGCACTGAATCAAACTCATTGCCCATGCTATCCCTTGACGATGCTATAGCAAACCTGGAAAGAGAAATGATCATCGATTCACTAAAAAACACCAGGGGAAACATCACCCTCGCCACCCAGATACTCAAGACAACCGTTCGTAAATTTTCCTATAAGGCCCAAAAATACGGTGTCGACTATCGGAATTACCGCTAGAAACTCAAAACAGATTAATACAAATAACTCTCCCATTCCTTTTTCTATTATTAACATTACATTTTTGTAAAAAATAAATATTTTTTTAACATTAATGTAACACGAATATGAGTTAATTTCTGTCTACAATGAAAATTAAACAGTCTAATTGCCTAAAAATATAGGATTTATTGACTGATTATTTGTGCACAACATTTATGGCACATTAATTGCAAAAAACAGATCTGTTCGAACTATTAACTTATCATTATATAATTCAAAGGAGACAAAAATGTCGATAGAAAATGACTCTGCTAAATCTACGGGCGATACTTCTAATGATATTGTAGTAAAATGCTCAAAATGTAACCGCTCAATAAAATATTCTTATAAGTGGGTGGGAGACCACAAAAATATTTTATGTGAAGGTTGTTATAAAGATTTAGCATTCCCTCTATTGCACAGCAGTCCTTTATTGCACAACAGGTATAGTTTTTAAATCATTAAGGACATAAAGACATCACTTCAAGAAAGTTATTTCCGTCCATACTCCATCTGTAGCTGCAGCTATCGAAACCTCCGGTTTGCTCAATAATATTCTACTCTCCCTACTGTATCGTAAACACCTGGAAGCCGGAGTATGCTTCCATGCCATGCTCATCAATGTCAAGACCGCGAAGTTCTTCCTCCCTGCTGACCCGTAAGCCCACCAGTTGCTTGATGACCCAAAATAGGAGAAAGCCGGAGGCCATAGACCAAGCGAAAACCGAGACGATTCCTAAAGATTGGGCACCCAGAAGCTTCCATCCGCCGCCGAAAAAAAGCCCGTCACCGGTTGTACCAGGCGAGAACTTGTCCTGAGCGAAAAGTCCGAGGGCGAACGTTCCCCATACTCCGCAGACGGCGTGCACGGCAATAGCACCCACCGGGTCATCGACGTGCAATACTTGATCGATGAAAATGACCGAAAGGACCACGAGAATACCTGCGAAGATTCCAATCCAGATGGCGCTTCCAATGGATACAAATGCACAGGAAGCGGTAATTCCCACCAAACCGCCGAGCACGCCGTTGAGGGCCATGCTCACATCCGGTTTTTTGAACATCCACCAGGCGAGAATCATGGCGGCAATGCCGCCGGAGGCACCGGCCATATTCGTAGTAGCGGCGATGTGAGCAATATCCGGAACCAGGGCCATGGTACTGCCCGGGTTAAAGCCAAACCAGCCGAACCACAAGATAAAGGTGCCCAAGGCAGCCAGAGGAATATTGTGGCCGGGAAAAGCATTGGAAGAACCGTCAGGGTTATACTTTCCGGTTCTGGGTCCCAGCATGATAGCGCCGGTTAGCGCCAGCCAGCCGCCGGTAGAGTGCACCACGGAGGATCCGGCAAAATCCCACATACCCAATTCGGCCAGCCAGCCACCGCCCCAGATCCAATGACCCACGATGGGATAGATGATGGCGGTGATAACAATGCTATAGGCTATATAGGCTGAAAATTTGGTTCTTTCCGCCATTGAGCCGGCTACAATCGTCGCTGCGGTGGCACAGAATACCAGCTGGAAGAAGTACTTGCATTCCAGTGGGACAACTGTCCAGTCGAGAGATACAAACGTTTTACCGCTATCTTGAAGAAAAAAGCCGCTGGTTCCAAATAGAAGATTGCCGGCACCGAACATGATACCGAATCCAATGGCCCAAAAAGCTACGGTTCCAAAACAAAAATCCATGAGGTTTTTCATCAACATGTTGCAGGCGTTTTTGGATCGGGAAAACCCGGCCGACAACATGGCGAATCCTGCCTGCATGAACATCACCAGAACTCCCGCAAGCAAAACCCAACCGGTATCCAAGGCTACCCTTATGGAGTCAGGGTTATCTTCACCTTGGGCAGCAGAGGTTTCCGGCAGTCTGACTTCCTGGGGTGCTGGTGCCGAAATATCAGTTCCTGCGGCGGTTTCCGCCGTAACTTTCGGCACCGCGTATCCGGCAAGAAAAAGAGTAATAAAGGCCAAAACTAAGATTTTGCGCGTCATACAAGTATCCTCCTCATTTTTGAAAAGCTCGTCCTTATTCTTCTTGATATTTGGTTATGGTCGTTGCAATGGTTGATTGGGACGGATACCGCTGGAAAATAAAAATGCCACAAAACACCAGCAAAAAGCCAGCTAGGGTGGCAATGATCGTTCCAATAGCCAAAGGAAGTTGAATTTTTGCGTGTGCACTTATACAAAGTCCAAACATGGAAATAATGATTACAATCATAATGAAGTCGATCACCAGGTGGCTTCTCTGACCCAAACGTTTTGTTTCAACCAGGAATGAAATAGCCTTTTGCTTCTGGTCAGGGTTCAGCTCGCTTTCTCCGAGAATCCGACGAAGTCTCGGAATGCGTTTTTGTAAGTCACCCGCGGTTCCACGAGAGGATTCGATGCCAAGAATCTTCTCGCAGTGCAACAAGTCGGGATAGAGACCGGCAAGACGGTTGTATATGAAACGGTTATAAACCCGCCACAGTCCCAGCAGAATTGAAGTCAAGCCGGCAGCCACCGCAAGGTATGAAAGACCATGGGAAAATCCGGTTGAAACCGATTCGATATACGCTTTCAGGAAATAGGACCAGACGGCGGCAATAAAAACGATTGTAAAGACAAAATTTTTTGATATGACACCAGCCCAAAGCACCGTCATTTGCTGTGATGACTGAAAAACACTGCGTGCCTCGTTACTATTCATTATTTTCTTCCTTTATAGAATCGGCAAATATTGACCGACTTCAAAGTCGGTGACATAGGTGCGGAAGCGGTCCCATTCGATCTTTTTGTTGGCGAGCACCTTGTGGAAAATGTGATCTCCCAGGGTTTCTCGCATGAGTTCACTCTTTTCCATCTCCTGCCTGGCCTCGAAAAGACTTCCGGGCAGGGAGGTGATGCCTGCACGCCCTCTTGCCGCCTCATCCATCTCATAGATGTCTTCTTCAATCGGTTCGGGAAGTGGGTAGTTCTTCTCGACGCCTTTCAATCCGGCGGCCAGCATGACTGCGAACGCTAAGTAGGGATTACAGGAAGGATCCGGCGAGCGGAATTCGATGCGAGTTGCCTGTTCCTTTCCCGGTTTGTACATAGGTACGCGCACCATGGTGGAACGGTTGCGCTGGGCCCAGGCAACATAGACGGGCGCTTCGTAGCCCGGAACCAATCGCTTATAAGAATTGACCCACTGATTGGTCACCAAGGTTATTTCCCTGGCGTGTTCCATGATACCGGCGATATAAGATTTGGCCAAGTCGGAGAGACCATAACGATCATTTGGATCGTGGAAGGCGTTCATGTCTCCACGAAACAGGGACTGATGGACATGCATACCGCTACCGTTTTCACCAAAGATGGGTTTGGGCATGAAGGTTGCGTAAACCCCATTCTGTCTTGCGATCTCCTTGACAACGATTCTCAGCGTCACGGCGGTATCCGCCATTAAAAGGCCTTCATTGTAGCGAAGGTCAATCTCGTGCTGGCTGGGAGCAACTTCATGATGACTGTATTCCACCTGAATTCCCATATCTTGCAGCGTAAAAATCGTCTCTCGTCTCAGATTCCCGCCGATGTCCAACGGAGGCGTGTCAAAATATCCTCCTTTGTCAATGATTTGGGTTGCCTCGTCATTTTTGAAGTAGAAAAATTCCAATTCCGGTCCCAGATAAAAGATATATCCCAATTCCGCCGCCTTGCGAAGCATTCGCTTTAAGACATATCTTGGATCTCCGGCGTAAGGGGTCCCGTCCGGCTGGAGAATATCGCAAAACATCCGGGCAACCGGTCGTTCCTTGGGTCGCCATGGTAGAAATTGAAAGGTTGTGGGATCGGGTTTGGCGACCATATCGCTCTCCTCGATCCGGGCAAACCCTTCAATGGAAGAACCGTCAAATCCCATCCCCTCAGTCAACGCCCCTTCCAGTTCGCTGGGAGTGATGGCAAAGCTTTTCAATATACCCAGGACATCAGTAAACCATATCTGGATAAAACTGATGTTTTTGTCTCTGACGATTTTATACACGTCTTTGTTGTTTCTACAGAGCATTGATCCCTCCTTTATACTCCCTTACCTCTGGTCTGAAGAATCTCAGGGATATCGAGTCCGACTGCGTTTTTTACCTGTTCCATAATTGCCACAATCGAACCTGTAACTCCCTTAACATAAGCGGGCATGCCGTTTCCGTTGCCGCCATCGAGCACCGTAACCTTGTCGATGGAAAGATTTTCAGAAAGGACACTGGTAACTTTATCAAGAATGTCCGGTAGCTGCTGGATCAAGAAGAGCTCTCTGGTATCTTCTTTCTCCCACTGCTCACGCAGGACCCTTATGGCATCGGCGGTTGCCTTGCCGTCCTCAATAATGGAGGCCGCCTCACCCTTGGCCTTGAGGACCTTAGCCTCCTTCTCTGCCTGGGCGGGCACGACCATGTCCGCTTCATATTTATTTTTATTCATCTCAACCCGCTGCTTTTCAAGTTTCTGCTCCTCTTCAACCTTGGTAATCTCTCGTGCCACCTGCGCTTTTGCCTCAGCCCGGTTCGCTTCAGCGGCCAGATTGGCTCGCAGCACCTGAAGCTTGTTTTCCGTTTCCACGATATGCATTTCCGCTTCGCGCTCCGATACGCTTCCCCGCTTTTTGGCCTCTGCCGCGACTTGCCGGGCATCAGCCTCTGCATTTGCTTCGACAATTTTGGCATCCCCTCTCACCTCGGCATTCTTCTTGCGAGCGATGGCATCCAGATATCCTTCAGAGTCGGACAAATGCTGTATCTTAAAAGTATCCAGGACCAAACCGAGCCGTCGCAGGTCTTCCCGGGCTTCCTGAGCTACTTTTTCCGCAAACTCCAGACGTTTACTGTTGGCTTCTTCCGGAGTAAGGGTAGAAAGAACGCCCCGGAGACTTCCTTCAAGGGTTTCCTTGGCAATCTGAGAGACATCTCCAAGATTTTTCCCCAGAAATCTCTCCAGAGCATTGGAAAGTCCTTCTTCTTCGTTGCCCGCGATTTTCACGTTGGCCATGGCCTGAATATTAACAGGAATGATTCCATTGGTTAGTGCACCTGAAAGCTCAAGTTCGATAGGAATTGTGTTTAAGGGGAGTCGAGTGACCGATTCTATAATCGGAATTTTTAATCCCCGCCCCCCC
>CALANC010000398.1 GCA_937925895.1 uncultured Desulfobacterales bacterium | reverse complement strand
CTCGATAATTCTGTTTACAGCCTCTGTGGACTGCTCGGTTATTTCGTTCGGGTGGTTAAACTGGGTGGAAAGATAGATCCTGCGGTCCTTCTTGGAATAAGCCTGAAAAACTTCGAGCAATTCGTCGTCTTTTAATATCCGTTCCGGGTAGGTGAGCACCATCCTGGTGCCAAAGCGGATATAATCAAGATGCGGCAGCCGGGTTAGTTTTTCAAGAAGATGAGCAATAACCTGGGTGGGCAGGATAAGAGAATCACCACCTGAGATCAGCACATTATTGACCTCGGGGTGGGCTCCAATATATTCATAGGCCTCGTTGAAACGGCCCATGACCTCTTCATTGGTAAGACCCACCATTCGCTTCCTGAAGCAGTGCCGACAATACATGGAACAGACATTGGCGGACAGCAACAGCACGGTGTTTTTATATTTATGCTGTAGGCCGGGCAGCTTGGTGTTGTCTTTTTCGCCGCTGGTATCGTAACAACCGGACACATCAAGTTCATTGACCGAGGGTACGGACATCTTACGGATCGGATCATTCGGGTCTTTCGGGTCAATCAGGGAAAGGTAATAACGAGGAATGGACATCGGATGTATATCAATGACTTTCTGGAGCTTTTCCTCCTCTACAGCGGTCAGATCAATATACTCTTTTAACCCCTCAAGAGTGGTGACGTTGTTGACGAGTTCATCCTGCCATCTCGTTTGTATTGAGGTCTCCATCAGGTTACTGGAGATACTGACTGGTTCCATGCCGGGAAGGTAAAGAAACTTATCCTTCATCGCTTCGGACATAGACTCCTTCTCAGAGATTGAATCAAAATAATCCATCTTAAGGCCTTCCTATTATGTTTTTTTGTGCAGCAGTTTTTTTACTTAGCGGGAACCCTAACTTATACCACAAAAGTTTTAAAAATGCCAATTTGGTAAGATTTGCTTGCAGTCGGACAACAAAACACCTCGATAAACAAAGGGATTAAGGGACCGAGGGTCCAAGGGAGGAAACCAGGATTCAAGGGATTGAGGGGTCGAGGTTTCGAGGGTGAGAGATTTAAAGCTGAAGATTGAATGCTGATGGCTAAAAAATCTATAAAACTATTTATTGCTTTTTTACTTGAAACCTAGAAACCTAGGAACCTGGAAACCTAAAAATAACTTTAGGCACTTTAAGTACTTTAGGCACTTAAGGCACTCGGTAAAACATGTCCGACAATTCTAAAACAGACCTGATTAGGGAAATCCGCAGTTTGCTCAAGTACCACAAGTCAATAGGTATTGACAGTTACCCACGCACCAAAGGGCTTGAAAGTTTTCTGGAAATAAAGGAACAGCCCCCTGCTCCATCTCCGCCACCCAGGAAATATACTCGACCGGTGCAGGTAAAAGCTGCTGCGGAAACCAGGGAAAAACACATCTTTGATCCGAGCCTGGCAAAAAAAACCACCCTTACAGATGTACGGCAGGAACTTGGTGACTGCACCCGATGCGGTCTGCATAAAAGCAGGGCCAATATTGTTTTCGGGCAGGGATCTGAAAAAGCAAAACTGATGATCATCGGGCCGGCACCCAGTGCTGAAGATGACCATGGCACAGCACCATTCCTGGGCGCCAGCGGCGACCTGCTCACAAAAATGCTGGCTGCCATTGGACTATCAAGAGAGGAGGTTTACCTAACCAGCCTGGTTAAGTGTTTTCCGGCCGGCGGCCAGCCTCCCAAGGAGGAGGAGATCAGGACCTGCCTGCCTTTCCTGTTCCGCCAGATAGAAATTATCTGCCCCAAAGTCATCTGCGTCATGGGCAAACAGCCGGCCCAGACTCTCCTCCATTCAAAAGAGTCCCTCTTTCGGCTGCGCGGCCGCTTTTACGATTTCAACTCGTTCTGCAGTACCGAACTTGCCGACAAAATGCTGATCATCCCCACCCTGCATCCGGCCTTTCTCCTTGATAACGAGGAGATGAAAAAGGCCAGCTGGCAGGACCTCCAGATGATTCAGAAGAGATTAGGCTAAAGGTTAAAGGCTGTGTCAATCGTCGTTTTGTTTCGTTAAACGACAACGCTGAAAATTAAGACTTTTACTTGATGCTCGGTTCAAGCTCCTGACTTCTTAATTCTGTTAATTTCAAGCTCTTAAATTTTTCCATTTCACTGAACATAGAGTTACTGGAAGCCCCTCTTAATTTGCTATCAGTTAATTATTTATTGCTAAAATAATTGCTAATTGTTAAATTATATTTATGTACAAAATAATTTTCAGCAAAAGTGCGGACAAAGCCTTACGGCGGATGCCACGCAACATTGCATTGAATATTGCTAAAAAAATAAAGAGATTAGCCGACAATCCACATAAAATGCCAAATGTAAAAAAATTAACAAAGCACCCTGGTTACAGATTACGAGTTGGAGACTGGAGAATCATCTATACAGTGAGAGAGGGAGAACTTCTCATCCATGTAATCAACATAAAAACTCGCGGTGAGGTATACAAATGAGTGTGCAGATTATAGAAAAAAACGGCAAACCGGAATGGGCGATAATCCCCTTTAAAGAATACCTGAAACTACAAGATGCATTAGAAGACGCTGAAGATATCAGAGATATTGAAAGAAGTGTAAAGGCTATTCAGGATGGGGAAGAGGTTACAATTCCCGGTGAGGTCACCTTTGCTATAGTTGAGGGCACAAATCCTATACGTGCATGGCGCGAATATAAAAAAATAAAAATGAACGAACTTTCGAAAAAAGCCGGTATCAGTCCGGCCTATCTATCTCAAATCGAAAACGACAAAAGAAATCCAACGATAGATACATTGAAAACTATTGCCAGAGAACTCGATATTGATATTGATATGCTTATATGAGATAGAACAGACTTTAAAAGAAAGGTTTCAAGGGGCCGAGGGGCCGAGGGGCCAAGGGTAACAGAACTAGATCCCAAGAGGTCAAGTGATAAAGACTTGATGCTGGGTGCTGGGCTAAAGGCGCAGGGCTCAAGGCGCAAGGTAAAAAAGGGTCGAGGGGTCAAGGTGTCTTGAGTTGGCAGTTGTCAGTTATCAGCCATCAGTTTTAAACATTGAAGTCTTTTTCTTAGATTTTTCTGCCACATAAGCGAAACGAAGTAGAGACTTCGACTGGCTTCTGCCAACTGCCAACAATACTCCAGTCTATATTATTTACACCTTAGACACTTATTTCTAAAATCATCCAAAATCAATTACACCTATTGACATAAACACCATTCTTCCATATTTTTTGTGGCACCTTTTAATAATTCGAACTTTACATTCACTATAAAAGAGAACGGAGTTTTCAAATGGCAATTGATGTAAAAATGATCGGTGAGCAGGTTGAAAAGGAACAGTTAATCCTCAATCGTATCCGGGATGAGATCGGCAAGGTGATTGTCGGCCAGTTCGGTTTGGTGGACCGGCTGCTCATCGCCCTGCTCTGCAATAACCACGTACTTATCGAAGGTGTACCGGGCCTGGCCAAAACTTTAACTGTCACCACCCTGGCCCAGACCATCCAGGCATCTTTCCAGCGCATCCAGTTCACTCCTGACCTGCTGCCGGGCGACCTGATCGGTACCCTGATCTACAACCCCAAGACTGGAGATTTCTCCACCCGCAAGGGGCCGATCTTTGCCAACATCATCCTGGCTGACGAGATCAACCGGGCGCCGGCCAAGGTGCAGTCTGCCCTGCTGGAAGCCATGCAGGAACGCCAGATCACGATTGGCGATGAAAGTTTTCCGCTTGATGACCCCTTCATGGTTTTGGCAACCCAGAATCCCATTGAGCAGGAAGGCACCTACCCTCTTCCAGAAGCCCAGATAGATCGATTCATGTTCAAGCTGTTGATCACCTACCCCAGCAAAACAGAAGAGCAGCAGATCCTGCGGCGCATGGCTGGAACAGCAGGAGAAATTGCAGTGAATGGCGTTATGTCACCTGCTGATATCA
Source organism: uncultured Desulfobacterales bacterium (assembly GCA_937925895.1). Lineage (GTDB taxonomy): Bacteria > Desulfobacterota > Desulfobacteria > Desulfobacterales > UBA11574 > CALANC01. Next base: position 884 of record CALANC010000398.1, on the reverse strand, counting down.
GCCGGTCCCGTGAAGTGGTTGGTTCAATTTATATGGATGAAAAGATCGAAGAATATATCCTTAACCTGGTTGCTGCTACCCGTGATCCCAATTTATGCAACCTGGATATCGGCGACCTTATCCGCTACGGGGCCTCGCCGCGTGCCACAATATTCCTGGCCAATGCTGCCAAGGCAAACGCACTTCTGGCCGGCCGCGGTTATGTCACCCCCCAGGACGTCAAATCCATTGCCCCGGATATTCTGCGTCACAGAGTTATAGTCACCTACGAGGCAGAAGCCGAAGAAAAAACCAGTGATGATATTGTGAAAAAAATCCTCGATAATGTAGAAGTACCCTAATGGTAAAAAATAAATACGAAATTCGAATTCCGAAATCCGAAACAGTAGAGGTTCTTGCAAAATGATGTCATGTGTCATTCCGAACGCAGAGAGGAATCTTAAAATTCCTTAATATTATTAGATTTCTCCCTATGGTCGAAATGACATTTTGTTTCTTTTGCATATTTTGCAAGACAATTAGTAGCCAACTAAATGATATTCCAATGACCGAAACAAAAAAACAAACTTCATGAGTTGAACATTTTTTTAAATATTTGAATTTCTAATTTCGTGTTTGTTTAGGATTTCGTGCTTTGAATTTGTGATTTATTTCGAATTTAGAATTTAGTGCTTCGAGTTTAATAAAAATCATGATTCCCAAGGAACTGATTAAAAAAATACGCTATATCCAGATCTACACCAGCAAGGCAGTTAACGATGTCCTGGCCGGGGAATACCATAGTGTATTTAAAGGCCAGGGTATGGAGTTTGACGAGGTGCGAGCCTATCAGCCGGGCGACGACATTCGTACCATTGACTGGAATGTCACGGCCCGCACCGGAC
>CALANC010000397.1 GCA_937925895.1 uncultured Desulfobacterales bacterium | reverse complement strand
AATTTAACCAAAATTTATCCAATGGGGATAACTAAAATTGTTGCTCTTGATGCGGTCAATTTATCTTTTCAAAAGGGAGAGTTTGCAGGGCTTATCGGTCCCAGTGGCTCGGGTAAAACGACCCTTTTAAACATACTGGGTTCTCTTGACTCACCGAGCGAGGGAAGTGCCAGTGTGATGGGAAATCGCGTGGAAACGCTTTCACACAAAGGGGCAGCAAAACTACGAAACCAACATATGGGTTTTATCTTTCAGACCTTTAATCTTCTGCCGGTTTACACCGTTTTTGAGAATGTAGAATTTCCGCTTCTGTTGCAGGAAGTTGAACCTACTGAACGAAAAAAAATGGTAATGGAGGCTCTTGAGTGGGTTGGACTTGCTGACAGAGCGAGTTCAAAACCCTCCCAGCTTTCGGGAGGACAAAGTCAAAGAGTAGCCATTGCCAGGGCAATAGTGAAGAAACCGGAGTTGATTCTGGCGGATGAACCGACGGCAAATCTTGATGCAAAAAATTCTCATAATATTATGAAAACAATGGTCCAACTTAATGAGAATCTTGAAACAACCTTTATCTTTGCCACACATGATGAGAAAGTCATGACCTATTTGCGCAGAAAAATATTTTTGGATGATGGAAAAATTGTTAAAGATGAATTTTTAGACAAGGAGGCATGAAAATGATGATACTTAAGCTGGCCTTCAAAAATTTATATGGAGCAGGATTACGTACCTGGCTAAATGCAATCGCGCTCTCTTTTGCATTTGTAGCAATAATATATTTACAGGGAACCTATAACGGAATGAATGATCAAATTGAGAAAGCAACAGTTGCAGCCCAATATGCCGGGGGGCATTATTGGCAAAAAGATTATGACCCATATGATCCTCTGACCCTGGAAGATGCTCACGGTATAATACCGGGTGAACTGACAGATTTAATTTCTGAAAAAAAAGCAGTACCTATATTAATCAGGCAGTCTACGATTTACCCGAATGGTCGTTTTCAAAATGCATTACTAAAAGGCATACAGCCGGATCAGGAAATCCTATCGATTCCAACTTCCGTTTTGGACACGGATGAAGTTGCCATCCCTGCTTTGATTGGTAGTCGGATGGCAAAAAGTACCGGCCTTACAGTCGGTGATTATGTGACTGTCAGGTGGCGAGATGCAAATGGTACTTTTGATGCCAATGAAATTAGAATAGTTGAAGTGATGAAAACCGATGTGTCCGATATCGATAATGGTCAGCTATGGATACCCATTGAACGGATGCGCCAAATGATGGCCATGCCTAATGAGGCCACCATCGTTGTCCTGGAAAGAGAATCTCAATTTAATTCTAACCTCGAAGATTGGAGCCATAAGGATCTTTATTTTTTGATGACTGATTTAAGGGCACTGTTTTTATCTAAATCAATTGGTGGTAGTGTTTTTTATAGCATCTTACTTTTATTGGCCATGCTGGCAATATTTGACACACAGATTCTTTCCATTTTTCGAAGACGAAAAGAGATGGGGACGTTAATGGCTTTAGGAATGACGCGGTCAAAGATCATTAAACTGTTCACCCTGGAGGGGGCAATGCATGCTTTTTTGGCAGCATTTGTAGCGGCTATTTACGGTCTTCCCTTATTTATTTACATAGCTAATACCGGATACAGTTTACCTGAAGCCTCTGATAGTTTTGGTTATGCTATGGGTGATAGATTATTTCCGACATTTTCCGTCGGTCTGATTATCGGTACAACACTATTGGTTCTTATTGTGACAACAATCGTTAGCTATCTTCCGACAAGAAGAATCGCGAAACTCAAACCAACCGATGCCTTAAGAGGAAAGTTGACATGATAAAATTTCTATTCAAAGGTCTTATCCGAGACCGTTCACGGTCTCTTTTTCCGATGCTGACTGTTTTTTCAGGTGTGTTCCTGACGGTCTTTTTATATTCCTGGATAAACGGTGTTATCTCGGATATGGTAAAATCCACAGCTCATTATCAAACCGGCCATGTGAGAATCATGACCCAGGCCTATGCTGCAGAATCAAATCAGACACCTATTGATCTGGCCCTTGTGGGCATAGGGGAAATATTGACTGAATTAGATGAAAAATATCCTGATATGATCTGGGTACCACGGATAAAATTTGGGGGTTTATTAGATATCCCTGATGAAAATGGTGAAACAAAAACTCAGGGCCCGGTTACCGGTATGGCGGTTAATTTAATCTCAAAAAGCAGCCCTGAACACAACTTGCTCAATATTGAAGAAGCAATTATTCGCGGACAATTGCCAAAGAACTCCGGCGAAATTTTGATTGGAGATGAATTCGCAAAAAAATTAAACGTCACACCCGGTGAAAAGGCGACATTGATCAGTTCTACGATGTTTGGCAGTATGGCCATGGCAAATTTTAAAATTGCCGGCACAGTACAATTTGGGATTGCCGCCCTGGATCGTAGCGCCATCTTTACTGATATTTCAGATATCCAGTATGCGCTGGATATGGAAGATGTCGCCTGTGAAATATTAGGTTTTTTCCCGGATGATGTTTATAAAGATGAAGATGCTTCGCTCATGGCAGCTGCGTTTAATAACCAATTTAAAAATCATGATGATGAGTTCTCACCACAAATGGGAACATTACCAGAGGAAAGC
>CALANC010000396.1 GCA_937925895.1 uncultured Desulfobacterales bacterium | reverse complement strand
AGGGAACACGGGCGTTCAGGCCCTTTCCAAAAACATGGAATCACGGTTTTCTTCCCTTTCAGTACAACAAGCAAAGCTGGAAGACGCTCTGACCAAAAAAATACTGCCCCTGGAAAAAGCCACTGCTTCCATACAAGCAAGCCTTAAAGAGGCATTGACGGCAATTAAATTTATCAGGTCTGCAAGAAAATCAGATAACAAAAAAAACGCCAGTTCAATGACAGCCGTTGAAAATACCTTGGCAGACATTCCAAAGGATTTGGAAAGAATATCATTTAAAATTTCAACAATTGACGAAAAATACACCAAGGAATTGTCTGTGATTTTAAAAAACGTCACGGCGATAAAAAATGATTCCGAAAAACTCGAAACAGATATTGCCTCTCTCTCATCTGAAAAGTTGGATCAAGACGCGCTGGATGTAGCAATGAAAACCCAGTTAACTGCTTACATGAAGGCGCTAAACCAACTAACCAGTAATTTTGAAGATAAAATTAAATCACTAGAAACCACGGTAAAAGAACTTCAAAAGCGCCAAGCCGTAAAGAAACCCCAGAAACAAATCATCCCCGGGAAAACACCACCATCAGAGCTGCCTCCCACCAATCAGGTCCCGGCGGCAAAATCATCCAAGGACGCTGTTCGTCCACAGCCGGGAACTATCGTTGAACAGAACATAGAATAATCTTGCATGAAAATTAATGGGAATCCTCGGACTCGTGCAAGAATCAGCAATTAATCCAGCCGTTCTGCACCTATGAAAAAATTTTCATAATTTGAGCCATATCAACTATCACCTGTTCTTCACAATTTTTTAATAAGCACTTTCAAAGTCGAGCTAACCATTTTAAATATTTATGAATTATTTATACTGTTCTATCTGGCATGATCTTTGCAGTTAAAATAATTAATTATAACGACAACTTACAGTTTGGAGATTTTGATGAAAAATTGGATTTTTTTTGTAATTAGTTTGGTCTGGATCGGAATTGGTGCCTGGCATTGCATTTATTCTGATGAATCAAAATCAACCAGGTTTCTTGGAATTGTTGCGTTTATCCTTGGAATGGGAGTTTTATCCTATTCTTTGTGAAAGGAAGCACCATGTTAATGGGTATCATTGTAGGCATTACACTCTTTTACGTTTTTGTGATCGTTTATCTCAATCAGACGTCCAGATAACCCTCCCACTTCATCCTCTCTAGCAGTCATCTTGGTTGAGTTTTTTATTGATAAACGGAGCAAGCTATTTATATTGATTTCTTTATGACGATAAGGTATCTAAAGCATGGGATAAAAGGAAAAATGGATAGGGTGTGAACATGGAAAGGGAAATAGATAATGAATTATCGAGAATATCTAAAAAGTTTTATCAACAAGGTGGGCTATGGATTCCATCGTGATGATAGCAGTGTCTTCAAGATTCAATACATCTTCACATCAAAAAAGGAAAAACCCAAACTCCTCGACAGACGCCTATCTAAAATCATTGAAGTGCATGACGACTTTATAATCATCCAAAGTGAAAGACGCAGCCGGCGGGGTGATTCTAAATATTTGACCTTTTCCAGCACAACTGCAGTGCCGATCAACCGTGTTATCATAACCGAGCTAACCAAAGAGACGCAATAAAAAGAGACCGGACCATCAAAATAGATTTAGCCCAAATTATGGAGACGAGAAATGTCTTTGGAAAGGCTTGACAAACGCTTTGGTGTCGCAGCTATACAAAGCGGATTCATTACGCCTGAGCAACTATACGAGGCATTACAAATTCAAACCGTGGAAGAATTAGAAGATGGTAAACGCCGACTCATAGGCGAAATTTTAAAAGAAAAAAAGTACATAACAAACCTTCAAATCGATAAAGTTCTTTTATCCATGGGAATTAAACTGGCAAATAGTGTAAAATAAAACAATCCGTAAAAGCGAGAACTTTGAAAAATGCCCTCCCCGAAAAGTGAATAATCATGTCTGATGAACTTAACGTTATTATTGTTGATAGGGACCCCTATATATGCAAAAGGATTTCGGCAATCTTAGAAACCTTTTATACGTGGGGTGAGGTGATCAGCTTTACCGAAGTTGATGAGGCAATATCCTACTGCTTAGATCGTGAAACAGGTGTCGCAATCTTTGTAATAGATGCAATGCTCGGTGATAAGAGCGGTTTTGATTTTCTGGACGCTATAGAGAAAAAATTTCCTGAAGCGCGCGAGGATACGATAATGATCACCGGAAATGCCAATGATGATATTGTGGATAGGTGCCTATCATCGGATGTTAACTGTTTATTAGAAAAACCGGTTAGACCATATGCCTTGCAGCTTGCTGTTAAAGCAATCGTATCGAAATACTTGAGATTTGCACGGAGATTATTGCAAGATCCGTCTCTAGCTCCGAAAGTGCCTAAAATTTAATAATCATAAAAGAAAAACTTGACATGCTACTTTGTGGTATTGTATGATAACGACAAATGGGAATTGTTTCATAAGTTTCACCCAATTCCATTCTTAACTCCTTATCTACTATACCTCCGTGAAGCCCCTGGACACTAATCCAATCCAGGGGCTTCTATTTTTTCCTCCAACACGGATAAAAATCATCAAGAAAACATGAAAAATCTTGACTATTACATTGTGGCATTGTACAAAAATAGCGCGAATGTTCACAGCCCGACGTTCGCAGAGTCTTCTTTCATTTACCCC
>CALANC010000395.1 GCA_937925895.1 uncultured Desulfobacterales bacterium | reverse complement strand
GATGAAACTATATCAAAAACTATAGTACCAGCTGCAGTAACTTCAACAAAAGATGGATTGCAAACTTTGACGATCGATGAAGTTGAAGGGCCAAAAGTGGGGGATGCCATAAACCGAGATACCCGCATTATGGCTGAGTTCCGAAATATAGAAGGATTTAAATATGAAATAAAGACATGGGCAAAAGTTGAGGAAGCACTTGAATCGATCGGTTTAGGAGGTTAATAATTATGAGGCAGGGCTTAAGCTGGCTCTGCCTTTCTATTTTCTGACGATCCGGGGGCTTCGCCCCACGGTAATCTCTGACAATTCATCTACAGACAAAGAGTAAACAGAACCGGGCGGATGCCCGGAGGATAACACTGATTGATAATGGCCATGCCGGAGCGAGAGCATCTTTGATGCGATCAATCGAAGATTGTTAGCTCCGGGATAACCCTTTTATTGCAGCATGAAAAGGGAAGGCCGGGGCTATAGCTTTACCCCGGCCAACCATTCAAGGGGGGAAACTACTGATCCTTCAAGGTCATTTAGTCTGCCTAGACCCCTAAATTTACCTCCAGATCTTTTAGGATTGATTCATACTCTTCGTTACAATTTTCATCCGAATCCCAGTGCTCATCGAAGTAAGTCGTATAGTGCAAAAACATATCAAAGAATATGTAATTGTTCACAAAACGCTGAAACTTCTTTGCAAAGGGTGTTTTAGAGCGAAACAGCAAAGAAGATAAACCAGTCCAGTTTAAGGCTACAATTTTATTTCGTGGTTTTTTAAAAATACCTTCCTTAACCAAATCTTCAAATTTATCATCAGGATCCAATTCTGCAATAGCTTTATCTGCATCCTCTATTTCCAGCACCTTGCAAACTTCCTTTGCGGACCAAAAAGGCCCGTGTGCGGGCTTAAAGAGACCTTTCACCTTCTGAAAATACCACGTAATATCATTATTTACTTTACTTTTTCTTAACATAATAAAATCCTCCATTTTAATAATTATTGTTTAATTGGTGCCGCAGATCGGCACCGGGATAGCCTTTGTTGCATCTTAAAAGAAAGGCCGGGGCTATATACTGAAACCCCGGCCATCCGGTTATGAAATGATGCTACTGAATACCAGAGTTTAGCAAACAGCCTCGGCAGGAAGTAGCTCCAATTCTTTTGGTTCGTCTTCGTCTAAAAGGATTTTTTCAACGAACCCATCTATGATCCAACGCTGAATTATTTTTGCAAAGGACGTTTGAGATTCAAACACCAATGCAAAAATGCCCTTGAGGGTTACGACATCTTCTACATCCGAGCCAGAAATCATTTCGGTTTTCATATCTGGATTTAAGTCGTTTAAAGCCTGTTCTACATTGTCAATTCCCAACAAGTCACAAACTTCCTTTGCGGAATAGCCAATCTTTCCGCAGCAATCACATACCATGGGTTTAAAGGTTCTGACCAATTTTTTTATATTATATAAAGTTTTCATCTTTAAAATTCCTCATTATTTAGGGTTAAAGTTTATGCTACTTCCAATTGCCGAATGAAAAACTAAATTGGTAAATGCCGGAGGCCCCCTTTTGGGGGGCGATTTGTTGTTAAGCATCTTAAAACCTTCCTTTCATAGTTGTGTCACAACCAGTGTTACCCCGCGGGCTGCTGGCCCGCCTTGTGGCAATCCCTTACTGTGACGGGTTAATATTTTAGGCATAAAAAAAGGTGCCACTTTTGGTAAGTGGGCACCGATAAACAAACGTTTAAATTGTTGTGGTCAGGTTTTTCCGGGTAAACCCGAATGCAAGGCCCAACCCTTGGGCACACAGTGCCTTGTTCAAGCACCCTTGGTGCGATCAAGCACAGCTTGTTAATTCTTTTCTGCAGAGATAAACAACCTTAGGTTGTCTCTGCAAGGGATAGACAACCTTCGGTTGTAGGTGCCGATGAACGAGACAGACTTTAGTCTGTTGAGTTCAAGGGTAATCTACTTCTTATCTAATTACTGCAGGATAATACGTATCCCGCCCTATGGCGGGTATACGCTATTTCTTATCTTTAATTACTTTAATATTCTTTTATCTTTTTATACTCTTGTATATTATTATCCTACTGGTAATAAATAGACCATATTATAGGGAACAAACTGTCCATATTAGTTGGACAAAACTGTCCACCATCAATTTTTCAAAGCTGAATATTTCTCTCTATATTCTGGTGTTAAATGGTCTTCGAGATGATTATCAAACATGTATTTTAGAAATGCTTCATCTCCCATTTCTTTCTTAATCTCCATGGCCTCATCTATGGCGTCTTCTTCTGCAGGTAACATTGGTATCCCCCCTTCCAAAACTTTAGGTTTCGGGGGTGAAGCCTGAAGATCCTTTTGACCAATATCCTCGTCACCGGGTAACGTAGAACCTTTCTTTTTCACGGTTTTGGGATTTAATCGCGTACGAGGAATATCCTCTTGTTTTGTGTTGTATTGTATTCTCTTAATTTTAAAGAAACACTTATGGCCGTTCTTCTTTGCAGGGTGGTATCCAATAAAACCTGCCTCTTTCAACTCTTTGATTGCCCTTTGAACAGTCTTTTGACAATTACCTGTTAACTGCTGCAAAATTGCGTGGGATGTCCAAAACCAGCCTTTGCCCAATTTACCCACATTCCTCGCAAACTTCCCTTCAGCATTCCCAGCAGCTGAAAACGCTATGACCGATAGAACACAGTAAACTCTTTTTGCCCTGTCTGGAAGTTTTATGAACTTTCCGGGTCCGGCATCCTTCCATTTTTCTGGATCGGTCACTATATCCTTTTGCAAAACCCGTATGAATCTGTTCATAATTTCCTCCCTTAAACCAATATTTTCGTTCTTTGTTCCAGCCATTCCAATAAGTCTTCTGTGATATACGCCACTTTTCGACCGACTCTCATCCGTTTGGGGCCTTCCCCAAGAGAATCAAGGTTAGCCAAGCGCTTGGATGAGATTATGCCTCCCAATAACTCCTCGACGTGATCCCTTGAAATGATTGGTGGCAATTTTGAGTTGAGTTCTGATAAGTTGAAATTATGTTTCATATGTAAAATCCTTTCGATAAAATATTTTTTGAGCTTCTAAACGAAGCTGACATGTAGAACCATTAGGCCTTTTCCCCTGTAATCAGGTTAGCCGTTTGACTGATAAAAGGGCAAAGATCTTGAACTCAATCTCAGCACCTGCCGTCACTTGACAGGATTTCACCGCAGCCCACTCGATCAGATTATTGGCTCCCCTAACTGAATGGTATCTTGTTAGCTGCCTCTGATCGCCCTCTT
>CALANC010000394.1 GCA_937925895.1 uncultured Desulfobacterales bacterium | reverse complement strand
CCTCGCCAAGATCATCTTTTAGGGGAAACTTAACAAAAATGGATGGCGATGATTCATCATGGTATTCAATTTCTGCTTCTGCAAGGGCTGTTTTGCAGCTGCAACACCAATAGATAGGCTTCTTACTTCTGAAAAGACTGCCTTCTAAGGCAAATTTACAGCATTCCCGGGCAATGGTTGCTTCATATTTGTAGTCCATGGTCAAATACGGATCCTGCCAATCACCCATAACACCAAGGCGTTTGAATTCCTCGCGCTGAATGTCGATATATTTGTCAGCATATGCCCGACATAACCGGCGAATCTCGGCCTGGGATAGTTCCGATCTTTTGGGTCCCAATTCTTTTTCAACATTGTGCTCGACCGGCAACCCGTGACAATCCCATCCAGGAACATAAACAGCGTCAAACCCCGCCATCTGACGGGAACGGACAATGATATCTTTCAAGATCTTATTTAAGGCTGTACCGATATGAATGTGACCGTTTGCATAAGGAGGACCATCATGAAGGATAAAAAGATCCCGGCCAGTTGAACTTCTCCTGATTTTTTCATACAGATCTATTTCTTCCCAAAATCTAAGCTGCTCAGGTTCACGTTGGGCCAGGCTGGCCTTCATGGGAAATTTCGTCTTTGGAAGGTTGAGTGTTTTTTTGTAGTCCATGTTTCCTCTCCGGTCGGCTTTTATTTTATATAAATTCCAAAAATATGTTCCGATTGAATCGTTTTTTTTATTTATCTAAAAGCCAACGGAACGTTATTTTGAAATTAGCTATAAGCAATAGAAATTACTTTTATACCAGTTATCTGTCAAGGAAATACATCTCCGAATAGGAACTTTAACACAAATGCAGGAAAGCCCGAACATTATATTGCTCGGGCTTTCGTTGTCTTTTACCGTGACACAGAGATTGGACAAAAGAGGATGTTTTTCAAGGGTCTCTTTTAGTATATGCCAAAATCCCTTAATACCTCATTGATACCCAGTTTTTTAACCTTTAATTGTAAAAACTCGGCGATGGTCGGCTGGTAAGCTTTTACCTTGAGGTACATCTGTGCTTCGGAAGGGGTCTTGCCGCCCTTATTGTTATTACACGGCAAACAAGAAGATACACAATTTTCAAATGTTGTCTTGCCGTTCCTTGATTTGGGAATAATATGGTCGATTGTCAATTTTCTATGGTTTTCACCGCAATAGGCGCATTTGAAGCCATCCCTGATAAGCACATTCTTTTTACTGAAGGGAACCCGATTAATGTAGAGTGTTCTGATAAGTTTTATCAGTCTCATCACTGCAGGGACTTTAATAGCAATACCTTCAGCCGTTCTGATTAACCTTTCTGAATGCTTTAATACCTGAACCTTTCCTTTGGAAATCATGCACATCGCCCGTTTCCAATTGACTACATTTAAAAAGCTATAGTCAGCATTCAGCAAAACGCATTGATTCATATTTATCTCCAAGTGTCAATTTCCCCTGAGGATCTTATACCCGAACTTTAGTAACAAATCAACTATTTGTGTCCTCCTTTTTCAGTTTTCCGATGGGCATAATATAGAGCGGGCTCTCATTTTTTTCACTATTTATGATTTTTTTTACCTGATTGTCATGAAATGCCCCAATCGGAACAGTGCCGAGCCCCAATGAAACAGCTTGTAAGCAAACATTTTGCGACGCATGTCCGACTTCAATAAGAACGTATCTTCTTCCTCTTTTTCGGCCGTATTTGGATTCCGTCCGCTCGTAAACAGCACCAAATATTATCACTGCCGGGGCATTTTTTACGGAACCCTGGTGTAATGCTGCACGGCTCAGTTCCGTCCTTTTATCTCCTGAAGCCCGTCTAGTCAGACTGTGCTGCTGCGGGATATATTTATATACCCCGGGGGCAAGATTTTTCACTTTCCCGGTGACAATGATAACCTCAAGAGGATAGAGCGCTCCGGCAGAGGGAGCGGTTCTAAAACCCCTTGAATGAGTAATTCCTTGAGCAGCCCACAGTAGTTGTGAGATTTCGGCAAGAGTCAACGATTCATCCGAGTATCTTCTGACCGACCGTCTTTTTAAGAGGGTTTTCTCAACAGAGAACCCATTTCGATATCCCGGTCGAGGCAGTTTAATTAACTGCTGCATTTCTTCCTGACTTCCGGACTCACCTATCCCTATGGTAAGAACGATACTGACAATAAAAAAGTTGGTCTTGATGAGTATTTTTTTTATTTTCCTTGCTCTCATTGCCCCTCACTTAAGCATAAATCTGCAATTGCCGATTTCGATAAAACTCTCTTGGTTGAAGTTCCGGCAGATCTTCGGAAGTATTATGCACCAGAAAGTTACGAATTTCCGTACACAAATCACATTTGTTAATATAGCCCGATCTGGCCGGTGAAAATCCGAACTCCTTACATGCCAGTTGGTACATTCCTCTTATGCCCGAATGAACCAGCATCGTGATCAGGGGGTATTCTTTTTTAGAAATTGGTTTAATCAGATCTTCGGCAGAGATGGCAAACCCCGAGCAAAGACCGGGAATATAATTGCCGAATAGATCGAAATGGAAATGGGAAGTATCTGACAACTCGCGCCCGCATCCTCCGGGGTTTTCATCAATAATCTCCCGGGCCGATCGATTCAAAAGAACCGGCCGGAAGGTATCAAGAGCTCTTCCTCCCAAATGTATCCAATACCTCTTTAAAATGCTATACAGATAATCTTGGCCAAATCTTTTTTTGAAGGTTTCCAGGGAATGCGTCCTGTTCGCATTAAATTCAGACAGATCCTTAATGAAACCGTTTACCCACGGAAATACGTTGATGTCGGTTTTTTTACAGGCATCAATTACGCCTGTAACACGAGAAAAAGGTATATGCTCATTGTGAAACGGACTAATGGATACCAATAACGTTCTGAGACCCTTTTTTCGGAGTTTCGACAGAATTTTTGTTGCTTCGTCTATATTTTTAAACCAGGATGAATTGGTCTCCACATATTCAACTGATACGCCCGACCGTTTTGCAGCTTCAAGAACCTCGACAAGGTTATCAAGTCTCAGCAGCGGCTCACCTCCACCCACATGTATCGACCTACAGCCCATAGAACGGATAATTCCAAGGTTGTCTTCGGCGGTTTTTGGATCCATGTATCTTTTCTCCCAATGCGGGCCACAGTTGTAAAGGCAGTGACGGCATGCTGATGTACAAAAATAATTAGTAATGATCCCGCCGGAATTTAAGCGTTTGATTTGGAATTCAGCCACAAATCATCTCTTCTTTTAGTTAA
>CALANC010000393.1 GCA_937925895.1 uncultured Desulfobacterales bacterium | reverse complement strand
AAAAATGACAAATTTGCCGATTATGTCGGTATTGAGCTTTTGGAGGTGTCGCTCGGCAGCGCCAAAGCTAAAATGGAAATAAAAAGGCACCACTTAAATGGCGTTAAGACAGTTCACGGCGCCGCCATTTTCACTTTAGCGGATTTGGTTTTTGCCGTGGCTTCAAATTCTCACGGCAGCATTGCCATGGGAATCAATGTGAGTATTTCCTATTTGAAAGCGCTCAAAGAGGGCGTTCTGTATGCCGAGGCTATGGAGATTTCGAAAAACCCGAAACTTGCTGCCTATCAGGTTCAAGTAACCGACGATGTCGGCGACCTCGTAGCTACATTTCAGGGCATGGTTTACAGAAAAAAAGAGGAAATTATGGTCACCTCTATAGCCTAGCCAAATGAAGGGTTAGTGTAAAGCGCTTATTTTATGAACATTAAACCGCTTACCTACATATCATTTGTCCTCATCCTATTATTCAATTTACTGCATTACGGTTGTTCAGCCGGCAGTGAAGTTCAGCCTGGTCAGTCAAATAACACAAAATCAATCGTGGACGCTCAGGCTAAACAGTCTGAAGATGTTTCCATTGAGTGGGTTAAAGCCGAAACCTCAGACGAAATCAACGGTGTGGCATTGGTCATTCACGGGCTTAATTTGCGTCCTGACAAAATGAAATCCATTATTGCTCTGCTCACCGAATCCGGAATAGATGTATTAAACTTATCATTGAGAGGTCATGGTAGCAATTATTCCCATGAAGGAAACATTGACGTAAAAAAAGCTCGATTAGAATCCTTCAAAGCCGTGTCATATAAATTGTGGATCGATGAAACCTATCGGGCATATCAGCACATCAGGAAAAGGGGTGATGAAAAAAATGTCTCCTTGTTTTTTGTAGGTTTTTCACTTGGAGGATTGCTGGGTGCCGACCTTTTCGCCTCCTTTCAGGATGTTCGTTTTGACAAGATGGTCCTTTTTGCTCCAGCATTTAAGCTACATGGAATCAACTATATTGCCAAATTGCTCTCCCCGTTTCCTCAACTTGTTGTTCCAAGTTTTTCTTCAGCCCCTTATCGCATGAATAGGGGAACACCGATGGCAGCCTATAATACCCTGTTTGAGACCATCAAGCATTTTAAAAAAAATATGGGGCCAAAATTAAATATCCCGACAATCATCTTTATAGACAAGCAAGATGAACTGGTTTCTTACCGGGGATTAAAGCGCCTAGTTGAAAAAGAGAAATTGGATCAATGGAAATTTCACCTCGTTCAAAAAGAAAAACCGGAAATAAAGGTAAAAATGAACCATATTATCCTTGATGAAGAATCTGTAGGAAAAAATATGTGGAACAAAATAAAAAACACCATAATTAGCCATCTATTGTCTTAAGGAATTTTTTACCAAATGTTTTCCAAATCGCTTTGGATTAAAATTATTTTAAGCGTCTTTTCTGCATTTGCATTAACCGGCTGCGAATCGATATCATATTACCCCCACATGATTTCCGGCCAAATCGCTATTCTCAATAAAAAGCAACCGATCAAACAGATATTGACAGAACCGCATGTCTCCGTAAATTTAAAAAAAAAGCTCAAACTTGTTTTAAAGGTTCGGGAATTTGCCAAAAATGAACTTCACCTGCCGGTGAAAAATCATTATCTTAATTTCGTAGAGCTCGACCGGCCCTTTGCTCTGTGGAATGTCTATGCAACGCCGGAGTTCTCTTTCAGTCCCATGACCTGGTGTTATCCGATTGTCGGCTGTACGGCATACCGCGGATATTTCTCCAAGTCTGAAGCAAATGAGTATGCGAATAAATTAATAGAACAAGACTATGATGTTTTTATCGGTGGTGTTGCCGCGTATTCTACATTGGGTTGGTTTGATGACCCGGTGTTGAGCAGCTTCATTCAACGCAGCAATATTAAAGTGGCGGCACTTATATTCCACGAGCTGGCGCATCAACTTCTTTTTGTGGGAAACGATACCACCTTCAATGAAAGCTTTGCTACAGCAGTCGAACAGGAAGGCATGCGTCGTTGGCTGAAAACAAAAAAGAGTCTTGGTTCCTTCAGTGAATATCAAATGGATTACCGGCGTCACCTGCAGTTTATTCAACTCATTGCAACCTATCGAAACAAGCTTGAATTGTTGTACGCTGAAAATTTACCGGCGGTGAACAAAAGGCAATTAAAGTCATCTTTATTCGAAGGATTACAAGATGAATACAGAATGCTGAAACAGCGTTGGAAAGGATATCCCGGTTACGATTCATGGTTTAAGCATAAATTAAATAATGCTCAGCTGGTGTCCGTATCCACCTACTATGATCTTGCACCGGCATTTTTACAACTCCTTCAAAACAATGGAAATGATCTCAAACTGTTCTACAAATACTGTCAAGATCTGGCTAAAAAACCCCGAAAAGAAAGGCTTGACATAATATTGGGAGCGACTAATGTTAAAATAGAGTGAGCCGGTCAGAAGTTATTGTGTATAAAGAGGAGAAAACAAATGAAATATATCGGACGATCTTTCGCTATTCTTCTTGGTTTAAGCATGCTGTTTTTGGCGTGCGGCCCCCAAGGCGATGAGAAAGCTCTGGAAAAGGTTGATGCCGTTCAAGCTGTGGCAATCGCCAACGATTGGAATTGGTCCAAAAAGGAAATCAAAAGTTACGTCAACACTCGAGAGGTGGTGTTTGAATTTCCGCAAGGAAAGGAAAAAAGGATTTCGCTTCCACCAGATAAAATGTTGGTCGCTGTAGCGCCTTATATAAATCGAACCCACAAATGAATGATTCACTTCATGTCCTCCTGTCAGGGGGAATTACCCGAAAAAGCGTTTGAAGTAAAAGCTGTTGACTTCGATGGAAATGTCCTGGTTGATGATACCATTTCCACCTTGAAAAACGGTTTTTTTGAACTCTGGCTTCCCAGAAACCGTGCCATTAGCCTGAGAATAAAGGGCCTGAATCGAACAGCCGGAGGCACCATTGGAACCTTTGATCAAAGCAAAACCTGTGTAACCACGTTTCGGTTGCGATAAAGCAGATCTAAGGGACGAATCTTAAAACAACCGAAAAAGTGAATTCCCTGAAATCCTGATACTGCCTTTTTCAGATGCCACCAATAGATATGGAAGAAAAAAAAAATGATTATCGGCCTGCTGTTCTGGTTTTTTTGATGCTCACCAGCGCTCTGGTATTATTGTTGCTGAATCAAAAAAGTTTATTTGTTAAATCCGGACAGCAGGCAACGTTAACAGTTGGTCTTCCTGCACCTGATTTCAAATTTCCCGGGCTCGATGGTAAGATGTCCAGTCTGTCCGATTACAGAGGCAAAGTCGTCCTCGTCAACATCTGGGCGACGTGGTGTCCACCCTGTGTCGAGGAAATGCCTTCAATGGAAAAGCTTTACCAAAAGTTAAAAGATAAAGATTTTGAAATCCTGGCGGTCAGTATAGATTCTTTAGGGGTTAACGCTGTGGCTCCGTTTATGAAAAAGCACAAACTGACCTTTCCTGCTTTGATCGATTCTTCAGGGACTATCAGAACAACTTACAGAACCACTGGAATTCCGGAGAGCTTTATCATCGACAAAAATGGTATCCTTATTGAAAAAATTGTCGGGCCAAGAGACTGGGCCCGGCCTGCAATCTCGAGTTTTTTAATCAATCTGATTCAAAGCTCATAAACCGTTAGCCCCAACTTTTTTTTCTTAATTTCCTTTCAAAGTTTCAACCAACATTATCCATTCCTTTAACTTACTGAAAGTATGAAAACCTTTTCACAATTTTTGTGAAATTTATACCACAGTGACATATATTATCCATCATCTGGCTCGGGTATCCTGGGTCAATGATAGGCATAACTGCTTCAATATTTATGATTTTCATTTTATTTTCTTACAACTGTACTAACTTGCATGATATTTGCGTACAGAAACAGAAAGATTTCGAACTTTCTCTGGATGCCATTAATTACCGGAAAAAAATAAATTCCCCTTCTTCCCTGCAGCCTCTTTGGATGCTGTTGAGATTAGCGGCAATGCGATCTCAAGGGACCACACGTGTCAGGTGGATTTTGTACTTATTCGTAATTAGGCCAAATAAACAGTTATAAGGATAGCGTTCAAATGTATACCTTAGTTATGGAAGAAAAGACGGATACACATTTTTTGGGTGGAAGTCGATCTGGATCAAGTTTCCTTTTGGAAGGGTATTACAGCGTGCAGTTTTCTATAAATAATAAAAGTCCGAGCTACATATTCAAATTACATAACACTTCCTTAAATAGGTTGTGCATTGTAGTGAAGGACGATTCTTTCGTATTCAAGCAATTGCAAATCGGTGACATATTAAACATGGAATACAATCAAC
This sequence comes from uncultured Desulfobacterales bacterium, assembly GCA_937925895.1. Lineage (GTDB taxonomy): Bacteria > Desulfobacterota > Desulfobacteria > Desulfobacterales > UBA11574 > CALANC01. The sequence goes on along the minus strand of CALANC010000393.1, from coordinate 2,182 downwards.
CAGGCACACCGGATTCCTCTAAATCTTTGAAAACCAAAATTACATCAAAAATCGCTCATGATCACTTTGCCGGTCATTCTCTCGTCGGGCTGTCCGTTATGGATAAGCAGGATGAAAACTTGTGACTCAAGTATCGCACCCCTGTCCGGCATCAATGCTGGTAAGCATTCAGGGAGTATTCAAATTCGTTTCACTCGGGTGTCCCCTTCGCTGGCAATCAAGATAAACGCTAGATCTTAATGTGATCAATATAATGAACAAAAATCTCTTAAAGAAAATCCGAGAATCACTTATGATGAGTAAGACCGAGCTTGCTAGAAAAGCTGGTATTTCACCCATAACTATTTCCCGGATTGAAAATGGAATGCCTTGCAGGATGAACACAAAGCGAAAGATTCTTTTGGCTTTAGGATTGAAAATTTCAGATAGGAACAAGGTATTTGACGAAGTTAAGGAATTATCCATCAAAGAAAAGCAAGACAGACGTTGGAATGCGGATCGGCGGAAATTTTCATATCACATTCATATCCCGGAAAACAGATCCGGCGAGGATCGAAGAACCGAGCGCTAACCCCTCAGTTTGCTGGGAGGATCCTCAATCATCAACTTTTTAGTCCCTTAAAATTTTTCTTGACTATGCCCCCCACTTTCACCTATGAAACACGGTAATGTCCAGATGCTCACCTTGAGCATAATAGGGAACCCCGTTTAAATCGGGGACGGGCCCGCCGCTGTAATCGAGGACGAACACCGCAAAATGTCACTGTCCGCAGGATGGGAAGACGCGGTTAGTAGAGTGATTCGAGAGTCAGAAAACCTGTCTGGGCATATGGTGCTTCCTTCGCGGACTGAGGCACACCAAGATGATCAGAGGATAAAAAAGGGATGTCCCCGGATCGATAACCATTCGGTCCGGGGATTTTTTTTTGCCTCGGATCATCTTTTTAAAAAATTTTGGAAGGAACAAAACGATGAAAAGATGGGTGTGTTTTTATGTTATTTATGCTGCCTTAATTTTACCGGCAACAAGTATGGCAACGGATACGTTAAGAAAAGAAAACGCCATGACATCAATGGATGAGATAGTCGTCACGGCTACCCGGCAGGAGGAAAAAATATATTCCGTGCCGGTGAATATAACCGTGATTGACGAATGGGATATAAAAAATTCCACAGCCTATGACATCCCTGATCTATTAAGAACGCAGGCAGGTGTTTTTGTTAATGATATTGCAGGAAATCGTCGAAATTACACGGTTGATTTACGTGGATTTGGAGAAACCGCAGGGTTAAACACCCTGGTATTGGTTGACGGGAGACGGATCAATCAGGCAGATTTGAGCGGTACGGATTGGGCCTTGATCCCGCTTGACAGAGTCAAAAGAATTGAAATTAGCAGAGGAGGAAGGGGAAGCACCCTTTATGGAGATAATGCTTCGGGAGGGGTAATCAACATTATCACCAAAGAAGGAGAGGCCTTCCGAGCCGGTTCCGAAATATCAGGCGGAAGTTATGACACGTTCAAGGGGAGTGCCTATGTGAGCGGAAGTCAAAAAGAGATATCTTATTCTTTGTCGGGCAGCTATCTGACCTCAGACGGTTACCGGAACAATAGTGATACCGAAGCTAAAGATCTGGGTGCCAATTTCAATTATTACCTACACGACCGGATAAAATTGAACCTCAGCGGCGGTTTTCACAAAGACAGCACCGGACTTCCGGGTGCAATCAAAACCAGCGATTTTGCAGTTGGAACATCAAGAACCGATTCTTTATTTCCGGATGACTTTGCTGATGTTGAAGATTACTATGTAAAAGGGGGGCCCGAGGTTTTCTTTTTAAACGACAGCACGTTTAAGATGGATTTATCTTTTAGGAAAAGAAATTTTTTATCCTTTGCCTCGTTTGATGCCGGCAGTTTTATTGGTGACACCGATATCGAAACCGTTACCCTTTCCCCCCAGTTGATTTTTAAGGAAAAAGTGTTGGGACTGGATAATAGCCTGATCCTGGGATTCGATTACACGGATGTCAACGAGGATATTACCAACAGCTCAATATTTTTCGGCGTTTCGTCAATAGGAATATTCAAGCTGGAAAAGGAAAATTTCGGTGCCTATATCCATGATGAAATCAAATTAGGGAATAACGTTGCCATCTCCGGCGGATATAGACATGATCG
>CALANC010000392.1 GCA_937925895.1 uncultured Desulfobacterales bacterium | reverse complement strand
GTATGCGCTGACTTACCGATGACATCGAAAACCTGTGACAACATGTCCTTAAAATCGTGATCATGCCCGACGGACCAGCAGGGAGGTGGGAAATAATGATTTCCCACCGATTCTATTCCATTGCGCTGTCCTTCAAGAGTTGAAACTATGGATAAAGGCGCTTTGAAATCGAGAATCAGTGTTTTATTCGTAAAATCGTAGATGTGACTGTATGCAATACGGACGTCTTTGATGTAATCCAGATCGATATTAAGCTTGTGCGATTGAAATGTTTTGTTTTCGAGAACTTGGTTTTCTTTTTTCGAAAATTCAGTCCGGTAAATCCTGGATGCCAGCCAGGAAACAAAAACACCGGTATTGGTAGCGGCTCTACATGTCAGATCGCAAGGGAATTTATAGATAGCTCCCTGTTGTACTGCCTCCACATCTTTCCATCCAGGGCCGTTAAAGAACTTTTTGGCGGTTTCTATATCGAAATCGCAGCCGTATATTACCTGGGGATTAAACTCGATCCACTCCTTTCGACTGATGGTTACAATGTCACCTTTTTTGTTAAACATGGGAGAGACTCCGCCTGCGGCCCTGATGAATTCATTTTGAAAAGAATCATCTCCGGGGACCGTTAGGGGATTAATCGCCATAAATCGAATAACTCTTTTACGTTTTGAATCCGGTATGTGAGACACTTTCTTTTCGATGATATGAAGCTGGCTTTTAATCCCATCAATAATTGTTTGAGCTTCTTGCTCTCTGTTGAAAATTCTGCCCAGTAAAAGGATATTTTTGAAACTGTCGGCAATGGAGTTGGTTTCCAAATTGATCAGTTGACATTTTTTTTGATGAAATCGTTTCCAGACTTTTTTATGAAGGTGGGAATAAAAGATTATATCTGGATTTAGCCTTTCAATTCGGGCCAAGGAGGGTGAAGAAAAGCCGCCGATTATTGTTTTTTTGGATTCTTTGGAGGGATACGCCGTATGATAAGTGACGCCCTGTATCGCGTCTCCTGCCCCGATTTCAAAAAGGATTTCGCCAATAGACGGTACCAGGGATACAATCTTTAAAGGTGTTTTGTTGATGGTAATATTATTCCCTTGGCTGTCTTCAAACTGAATCGGGTAGGAAAATATCGGAACAACATGCCACAAGATTGAAAATTGAATTAAAAAAAGTAATAAAAAGATTTTTCTGCGAAAATGTGTTTCCGGTTTCATCTTTTTTCCTTTTAGATAAGAATCGCAAGAGATCCGGATGAGGTCTCTTGCGGATTTCATTTCTTCACACACCTTCTATCGATATTCATAGACAGCGCTAAGAAAGATCGACAGCCCAGTGCCAGGATACCCTTCCAAAGTCGTTAAACCGGTATCGTTATTTCTGAATGTGCTTGCGTAAGTATCGTACTTTTCGTCGAAAATATTGTTGCCTTGCAGAGAAATGAGCCAATGGTCGAATATGCGCTGTTCTAGTTTGATATCAGTGGTCCAATACGATGCGAGGGTTTTTGAGGCTTCGGTATCTGTGTCGGCATCATATCGAGCAGGGCGATCACTTGTATAACGAACCGTGGCGGTCGCCGTCAATCCGAATCCGGTATAATATACCAAATTGGCTTTAAATAGATTGTCTGGAGAATACAATGCCCTGCGATCAACACCGCCGGATCGTTGTTCAATAGCATCAATATACGTATAGTTGAGTGCTAAAATCGTATTGTAAAATGGCCCGATTTTTGTTCCAATTTCCAGTCCGTCAGCTTCATATGTATCCAGATTCTCCGGTCTATAGAAGAATGAGGCATCCGGCACCCAACGTATTTTATCTTTAAGGTCCCACTTAAAATATGAAAGCGTCACAAACATTTTATTATCTACCAAGATTTGTTCCAACGTGACATCTGAATGCCATCCGGTTTCCGGTTTGAGCTCAGGGTTGCCTTCAATACCCATTCCAAAGCCCCAGTCTTCAAAGGGCCAGAAAAGATCATTGGGGGTTGGTGCCTTAAAGTGTTTGCCATGACTTAGTTTCAATACGGTGGTATCATGGGGATTGACAACAGCTCCAAAACGGGGGACATTTTCATCCCCGTACATAGAGTGATTTTCGTGTCTTAGGCCTGCAAGCGCCTTAAAATATATGCTCGGCCGATATTGAGCCTCCACAAAAACTGATTTGGTGTATAGACCGGCGTTGGTGGCTGACTCCGAGCCGATGACATCGTTACCGTTGTTGTCCAGATTTACGGTTTCGTTTTCCCAATCATAATCTTTGTATTGAGCTCCCAGCAATAAATTCGTACCCTTGATGGGTTTAATGTCCACATTCCCTTCAATAGTAGAGACTTCATTGGTAACCCAGGTTTTGATCCCGGGCAGACCTTCACCATCATAAAAACGATTATAATCGTAACTTTCCATGTTTGTATAGTCGCCCTGTAGTTTTAAGCCTAACCATTCCGATGGATTGCTCTGGAGCCGGAGCACTAAATGACCGTCTTTATTTTCATGGCGATCCAGCAGGTCGGCAGAATCACTGTTATAAATTTTCACGCCATTCACCACAAAGTCCTGTGTTCCGGAAGGCGGTTTGACACCGGGCATACCGAATTCCCGGTCAATGTAGTCTCCGTAAAGACTGATATCAAGAGCATCGCCCTTATCGAACACCAAATTGAGTGATATATCGTTGTGTGTGAGATCACCGTTATCACGAAAACCATCGGTTTCATGGCGATTGGCTGTCAAGTAGTATCCAAAGTCATCAAAAACAAACATTCCTTGTTCCACACCTAAACGGTAAGTGTTTTGAGTCCCAAAACCGGCACCTGCTCTAAAATCCGTCTGATTCCGCTTTGGTCGTTTGGTTATGATGCTGACAGTTCCTCCCATGGCACCGGTACCGTAAAGAACCGATCCCGATCCTTTAACCACTTCAATCCGTTCGATAGCATTGAGTGAAATTGCGCCGACATCAGCAGTGCCTAAGGACGCCGAGTTAATGTTTATACCGTTAATGAAAACCTGA
>CALANC010000391.1 GCA_937925895.1 uncultured Desulfobacterales bacterium | reverse complement strand
GAAAGGATCGCCACAAACCTTCCATTCGCCATCTTCTTTTATAACATCAAGAACTTCATCGACCTCATGGATTGCACTAAGATCAAAAATTTTGGCAACAATTGAATAGGCAGGATTTATTGAAACTCGTCTTTCTCCGGTAATACGAATTTGTGCTTTATTATCATTTTTTGTGATGATCTCTGTTTCAATGTTATAAAGTTTGTATTTCACTAAATGTATATCAAATCCCCGCTCACTTGCCTGTTTCTCGGCAAGGTAAATATGCTGATCGATGACATCCATTTCATCGGATGCCAGCCGTTCACGGCAAATTTTTTTCGCCATAGATTTATCTAACATAAAATATGCTTTGGCAAATTCTACAGCAGCTTTGTTCGGTGTGTCTCTTGTGTCTGCAAATGCAAACAAAATTTGTATAAAAAACCCGATAATTAAGACGATAATAATACCAGCGGTCTTACTCAATTGGATCATTTAACACTCCTCCTTTCAATGGCCTCACCGAAAATTGTAAAAGGGCGTTTCCAAAATCGACTGGATAGCACGGAATAAATTTAGAAACAAGAATAAATTCATCGAGTATCGGGAATTTCTTGTTCGCACTTTTTTCTTTACACGCAAACAAGATTTTTTTATACTGCCAGTTCTGTACTCATTTCCATACCGGCTCCGATGTCGACAGCTTATTTCATAATTAGATGATCTATCATGAGAGCTACCATGCCCATTAAATTTGAAGGCATAAGCGGTCAATTAAACAGCTCACACCCAATGACCAAAACGATTAAATCTTTAGGGTTGTGCCTTGGAGCATCCACTATTTCTACTGTTCAAGTGGAGCAGGAGCTAAACGAGCATGGCAAACACCCACCTTCAACCAATAATTCCACACGCGTAGTCGACTATTCCCTTTATCCTCACGAGGGAAATCCCAAACAAACTCTGGTTTCCGTCATCAATGGCTTCCACCTGAACGAATTTGACAGGGTTGTTGCCACCGGCCGAAGATTCCGCACCTTTGTCAATCTGTCCTCAATTTCCGAACCCGAAGCAGTTGAGTTGGCCTACAAATTTGTCAAGCCTCCAAATGTTTCTTGTCCGGCTGTCGTTTCTGCAGGCGGTGAGACCTTTATGGTGTATGTTTTGAACCGATTTGGCCAAATTTCCAACGTTTTAACCGGTAACAAATGTGCTTCTGGCACCGGGGAATTTTTCCTGCAGCAGCTGCGTAGAATGGATGTATCTCTGGAAGAAGCAGCCGAGTGGGCAGCCGAGATAGAGCCGCATTATGTCTCAGGTCGTTGCTCGGTTTTCTGCAAATCCGATTGCACCCACGCCACCAATAAAGGCATTCCTAAATCAAAAGTAACGGCCGGTCTCTGCAACATGATGGCAAGCAAAATATTAGAATTATTGAAAAAAGTGAAGAGACAAAACATCATGGTCACCGGTGGTTCAGCGAACAACCGAATGATGATCGAGTATCTGCGGGAGGAGATTCCCGATCTCATCGTTCCAAAGGAAGCCCCTTATTTTGAAGCACTCGGCGCGGCTCTGTGGGGGTTGGAAAACGACACCGCTACGTTCCCAAAAACGTCGGAATTGCTGAGAACCAAGGTCCCTTCATTTAACACGTTACCACCCTTAAAGGATTTCGAAGGTATGGTGGAATTTAAAACCATCGAAAAAGGTGAAGTCCTTTCGGGTGACGTTTGTATTCTTGGCCTTGACGTCGGGTCTACAACGACCAAAGCGGTTCTGATGCGAAAAGCAGATAACGCCATGCTTGCAAGTGTTTATCTTCTTACCAGTGGAGATCCGGTTGGCGCTTCCCGGCAGTGTTACCGTTCCATTCTAAAACAGATAAAGGACAAAATCGATCCTGAAGAAATATCTATAGAAGGATTGGGCGTCTGCGGTTCCGGTCGACAGATTGCCGGTCTCCATGCACTCACCGACGCGGTCATCAACGAAATCATCGCTCACGCTGCAGCTGCTGTCTATTTTGACACCGAGGTTGATACCATTTTTGAAATTGGTGGACAGGATGCCAAATATACCTACATTACCAACGCCGTGGCTTCAGACTATGCCATGAATGAAGCGTGTTCGGCCGGGACAGGATCCTTTCTGGAAGAATCCGCTTACGAAACACTGGGCGTAAAAATGGAGGATATTGCGGATATCGCCCTTAAGGGAAAGAATCCTCCCAATTTTAACGACCAGTGTGCCGCTTTTATCGCTTCAGACATAAAAAACGCCATTCACGAAGGCGTTGAACACGAAGATATTGTTGCTGGTTTGGTGTATTCCATCTGTATGAACTACTCAAACCGGGTTAAAGGCAACAGGCCGGTGGGAGAGAAAGTCTTTATGCAGGGTGGCGTATGCTATAACAAAGCCGTTCCGCTTGCTATGGCATCACTTGTTGGCAAACCCATCATCGTACCTCCAGAACCAGGTCTAATGGGTGCTTACGGAGCAGCTCTGGAAGTCAAAGAAAGAATTGAAAAAGGCTTATTGGGAAAAACATCCTTCGATTTAGAATCCCTGGTTAATCGTGAGGTTACATTCGGTAAATCTTTCATATGCAAAGGCGGTAAGGAAAAGTGTGATCGGCGATGCTCTATAGCCAGGATCGAGCTTGAAGGAAAAAAATATCCGTTCGGTGGCGCCTGTAATAAATACTACAATTTGCGAAAAAAAATAAGTTTTGATGTAAAAAATCTGGATTTGGTCCGGATTCGGCAACGACTCATATTTGATAAATATGGTCCTCAGCTTACCATAGACACAGATGGAAAATCGACTAAAGGTGGCTATCCCAAAGAAAGAATTGGTATTAACAGGAGTTTTCTCGTCAACACGTATTATCCGCTTTACTCAACGTTTTTCGCTGCATTGGGGTTAGAGCCGATTGTACCTGACTCCTATTCACAGGAAGGAATTGATCAGAAAACCTCCGCATTCTGTTATCCGGGTGAGCTTGCACATGGTTTTTTCCATTCGCTTTTAAATATGAAAAATCCCCCGGAATATATTTTTCTTCCCCATTTTAAAGCAGTTCCTGCATCAGACGGAAACTCCAGTGCACAGGTTTGCCCTTTTATCCAGGGAGAACCGTTCTATCTTCAAGCAACATTTCGAAAAAGAATCGATGAGTTAAAAAGAAAAGGAACAAAAATTCTTGCTCCACTTCTTGATCTTACCAAAGGAGTGACAGCTGCTCGAAGACCTCTTATTGAGATCGCCAGACAAATGGGAACCCGGCGTAAGGCGGCTGAAAGGGCTTTTGAGGCAGCATTGCAAAAGCAGACGGCATGCTTGGTCGAGATGGAAGAAATTGGGAAAAAAACTCTGGAAACACTGGAAGCTGATCCTGAGAAAACTGCGGTAGTGATTTTTGGCAGGCCTTACAATGCATTTGCCGATGAAGCACATATGGGGATTCCACACAAGCTGGCCTCAAGAGGCGTTCTGGTATTACCGCTCGATTTTCTCCCTCTTGATAATGAAAAAACCAAGCGCCATATGTACTGGGGAATGGGCCAGAGAATTATGATGGCCAGCAGATTCGTCAAAAAACATCCCCAGATATTTGGTACATTTATAACCAACTTTTCTTGCGGTCCGGATTCGTTTATCATCGGATATTTCAGAGAAATCATGGGGCGCAAGCCTTCCCTAACCTTGGAACTGGACAGCCACACTGCAGACGCTGGCATAGAAACAAGAATTGAAGCGTTTCTCGACATCATATCTGCCTACCGGAAATTGGTGACAAAGAAAAAGATCGAAGACAAAAAAAAGGATTTTATTCCCGCCCGGGTGGTCCTGCAAAATCAAGTTGCCCAAGTTATTACATCTTCAGGCGAAACGCTGCCTATGAATGACTCGCGGGTAAAGCTTTTGATTCCATCGATGGGAAAATATGCCTCAGAATCTTTGGTGGCAATACTTCGAGGAGAAGGTTTCAACGCGTTTGTACATCCCCCTTCTGATGAGGCGGTCCTGAAACTTGGACGGGCAAACACGTCATGCAAAGAATGCCTGCCCCTCCTTCTCACTACGGGAACACTTCTCAACTTCATCAACAACGAAAAAAAAGAAGGGGACATTTTGGTTTATTTTATGCCTACCGGAGCAGGGCCCTGTCGCTTCGGTCAATATCACATATTCATGGAAGATCTGGTGAGAAGGCTCGAAATACCTGATGTGGCCGTGTTGTCCCTGACTTCAGAAAACTCATACGCAGGTCTGGGAAGCGATATTCAGCTGAAAGCATGGTGGGCGGTTATAGTGTCCGATGTTATGGAAGATATTCGT